>JAGCYR010000014.1 GCA_017960705.1 Clostridia bacterium
GACGCGAGCGTTTCCTCGCAGACGATCGACTTGCGCAGACGGGTCAGATCGCCCTCCCCGGCGTCGGGGTAGGTCGCGTAGAGGTATCTCGTGACGATCTCCTCAAGGATCGCGTCGCCGAGAAACTCGAGCCGCTCGTTCGATTTGATGCCGGGGATCTTTCCCTTCATCTCGTTCGCGTAGGAGGAATGGGTGAGCGCGGCGGGAAGAAGACCGGGATCCCGAAAGGAATATCCGATCGAGTTTTCAAGTTCTTTGATGTCCCGTCCTACTGACACCTTATTGCTCCTTTCGCTTTTTACTCTTTCCCGGTCGCCGTTTCTTCCTCTGCGGCTGCGAAGAACTGTTCGATCTCTACGTTGAAATTGCCCTCTGCGAACCGGATCGCCTGTCCGATGGCGCTCTCGATGGCGCGGGCGTTGGAGGATCCGTGCGCTTTGATAACGGGAGCACGAAGTCCGAGAATCGGCGCCCCGCCGTGCTTGGTCGCGCTGAACGCCTCCTTAAACTCGGCGAATCGGTCTCGGATCAGAAGCCCCGAAAGCTTGGTCACAGCGTTGGTTTGGAAGATCTCTTTGAGGTTGTGCGACATAAACTTCGCCATTCCCTCGACCGTTTTTAAGAACAGATTGCCGGTGAAGCCGTCGGTCACTACGACGTCGCAGATACCGAAGGGTATACCCTTCGCTTCGACGTTGCCGACAAAATTGATGCCTTCCATTGCTTTCAGCAGTTGGTAGGTATCGATCTGCAACTGATTGCCCTTCGTCTCCTCCGCTCCGTTGTTGAGAAGACCCACGCGGGGAGATTCGATCCCGAACATCTTTTTCATATAGAGCGATCCGATGAACGCGAACTGCTCGAGATGCTCGGGCGTCACGTCGAGGTTCGCCCCCGAGTCGAGCAGCAGAACCGGCGCGGAGAACGGGAACAGCGTACCGATCGCCGCCCGCGAGACGCCGCGGACGCGCCGGACGATCATAGTACCGCCCGTGATCAGGGCGCCGGTGTTCCCCGCGCTGACGAAAGCGTCGGCTTCCCCGTGCGCCAGAGCGCGCAGACCGTTCGCCATAGAGGAGTGGTTCTTCTCCCGGAGGACCGACATCGGTTTGTCCTCCATCGTGATTACGTCGGGCGCGTCGAGGATCGAGATCCCGGAGAGGTCGATCCCGTTCTCTTTCGCGATCTTTTCGATCTCTTCCTTTTGACCGACTGCCGTCAGTTCGGCGTCAAACCGTTTCGTCGCGGAAACGACCCCGCGAATCAGCTCCGCGGGACCGAGATCCGATCCCATGACGTCGATCAGAATTTTCATGGTTCGTTACCTTCGCTTTCCGTTTGCCCGAATAGGCGGGCGTTGAGTTCACCGACCGTCTGAAGAGAACGGACGGCGTATTCGTCGTTGCGGGCGCGTTTGCCGCCCTTGACTTTCTTTTCAAGCGGAGAGATCAGCCCGAAACTCGCGTTCATCGGCTGGAATTTCCCGATGGTCCCGGACGAAACGTAGTGACCGAGCGAGCCGATCACGGTTTCGGCGGGAAAATCCACGGGATCTTCCCCTTTTGCCCGCAGCGACGCGTTTACGCCCGCCACAAAGCCCGACGCAGCCGATTCGACGTAGCCCTCGACGCCGGTCATCTGTCCGGCGAAGAAGAGTCCGGGGCGCGAAATCGTCTCGTATTGCGGGGAGAGACGGGAGGGCGAGTTGATATAGGTGTTGCGGTGCATCACGCCGAAACGGAGATAAGAGGCGTTTGCAAGTCCGGGGATCAGCCCGAACACGCGCTTCTGTTCTCCGAAGGTGAGATGCGTTTGAAATCCGACCAGATTATACATCGTGCCGGCGGTATTCTCACGCCGCAGCTGAACGACGGCGAAGGGTTCCCTTCCGGTTTTCGGGTCGGGGAGACCGATGGGCTTCATCGGACCGTACCGAAGCGTATCGTAGCCGCGTTTCGCCATCACCTCGACCGGCATACAGCCCTCGAACACGTTGGGTTCGCTCTGGGCCTCGCGGTCAAAGTCGTGGAGTTCCGCGGTCGCGGCGTGCAGGAGCGCTTCGTAAAACGCGTCGTACTCCTCCCGCGTCATAGGACAGTTCAGATAGTCGGTCGGATCGCCCTTGCCGTAGCGTGAGCAGTAATAGGCGATCGACGTATCTACGCTCTCCGCGTCGACGATAGGCGCCACGGCGTCGAAGAACGAAAGCTGATCGCCGCCGAAAAGATCCGATATGGATTTCGCCATTTCCCCGTCGGTGAGCGGACCCGTGGCGATCACGGTCACGCCATCCTTCGGGATCTCGGTCACTTCTTCTTCCGTCACCGTGATCAAGGGATTGTCCTTGATCCTTTGCGTGATCAGATCCGAAAACGCGACCCGGTCGACGGCGAGCGCCGCGCCCGCGGGGACCTTGGTTTCGTCGGCGGAAGTCAGAATCAGCGAGCCGAGCCGCCGCATTTCCTCTTTCAGGAGCCCTACGGCGTTCGATAACTGCGCGGATCGGAGCGAATTGGAGCAGACGAGTTCGGCAAAGCCGGGGTGACGGTGCGCGGGAGAAAAACGCTTCGGCTTCATCTCCGAGAGGATCACCGGGATCCCGAGCCTGGATATCTGCCACGCCGCTTCGCAGCCGGCAAGACCGGCTCCGATTACGCGGACGGGTGTCATCCTTCGTTTACGGGAAGTTCTTCCTCCCGTTTGTATCCGCAATCCTTGTTGCGGCAGAGGATCAGTTTCTTGGATTTCCTGTAGAAGAGGGGCTCGCCGCAATCCGGGCATTTCTCGGAGAGCGGAAGATCCCACGAGGAGAACCCGCACTCCGGATAGCGTTCGCAGCTGTAGAACATCCGTCCGGCGCGCCCGAAACGGATCAGGATCTTCGACCCGCAAACGGGACACGGGGTCTCGATCTCCGCGGTCTTCTGTTTGGTGAAGCGGCACTTCGGATAATTCGCGCAGGCGAAGAAAGTACCGAACTTGCCCTGCCGTTCGATCATATCGCCGCCGCAAAGCTCGCATTTGAAGCCGGCTTTGACGGGCGCAGTCTTTTCTTTCTCAATTGGCCGTCCGTCCTTATCGACCGCCTTGGTGTTCTTGCACTCAGGATAATTCGGGCAGGCGAGGAACCGACCGAAGCGTCCGTTCTTGTAGACCATCTTCGCGCAGCATCTCTCGCAGACGTAATCAGACTCGTCCGCCGGGACTTCGATCTCGCGTTTGACAACCTTGCTGTCAGCCTCGTCGAGCTCCTCGGAGAACCGTCCGTA
>JAGCYR010000131.1 GCA_017960705.1 Clostridia bacterium
GAGATGAAGTAGGCGACGCTGTTGAAGCCGACCGCCGCCGCGATCTCGCTGACGGACCGATCGGTGGTGAGCAGTTCTGTTTCCGCACGGCGGAGACGGGTACCCGTCAGATACTGCTTGAAGCCCACCCCGACGACCCGCCGGAACAGCCGCGAGAAGTAGCAGCGGCTGAAGCCGATCTCCGAAGCGCAGGATTCCTCGGTCAGATCCTCGGTGTAGCGGCGATTGACGAGCAGCAGGGCGGTATAGATCTTTAAGATCGCGCCCGGAGGCGCCGCCGGCGGTTCCCCCTCGGGGCGTCTGGCGGACAGATCGCGGAGCAGAAGGAGAAGCAGCCGTCCCGCCCCGATCCGAAGCCCCATTTCCCGGAAGGGACGGGGCGTTTCCTCCGCCACGAAGTCGGTCAGCGCCGGGAGCAGCCCCGATTCCTTGACCTCCCGCGCCGTCCAGAGCACCTTCGAGTCGTCGCGGCAGAGGGTCAGCTCGGCAAGCGATTCTCCGAGCGCTTCTCCCGTGGAGAGCTCCTGCAGAAACGAGGAGCGGATCTTGATGACGTGGTAGGCGTTCTCGGGTTCGTCGCCCGTCGTCGCGTGATGGATGGTGAAGGGGCGGAGCAGGATCAGATCCCCCGCCGCCGCGTCGTATTCCCGCCCGTCGGACGAGATCCGGTAGGTCCCCCGCTCGATCCAGAGCAGCTCGGTCGAGGAATGGATATGCGCCCTCGCGGAGACGGTGTGCGGACCGTTCGTCTGGTAGAAGACTTCGGTCCCCAGCCCCTTCAAGGCGCGGTTTTCTTTCTCGGTATAATAGCGTTCCATTTTTCACCTATGACAAAAAATTAATAGTTTCCGACAAAATAATGATAGCATATCGAAGCGAAAAATGCTATGCTTTTCTTGAAAATAATTTTGTCAAAGGAGACGAAACCATGGATCGTATCGTCAATATCGGTATCATCGGGTGCGGCGGGATCGCGAACGGCAAGCATATGCCCTCGCTCAAAAAGATCGAGAACGTCCGAATGATCGCGTTCTGCGACGTCATCCCCGAACGCGCGGAAAAGGCGGCGAAGGAGTACGGCGAGCCCGGCGCGAAGGTCTACACCGACTACCGCGAACTTCTGAAGAACCCCGACGTCGAGGTGGTCCACGTCCTTACCCCGAACCGCGAGCACGCCGATATCACGATCGACGCGCTCTACGCCGGCAAGCACGTCATGTGCGAGAAGCCGATGGCGAAGACCGCCGCCGACGCCCGCCGGATGGTCGAAGCGGCGAAGGCGACCGGCAAGAAACTGACCATCGGCTATCAGCACCGGCAGAAACCCCAGAGCCGGTACGCCAAACAGTACATCGAGACCGGAGCGCTCGGCGAGATCTACTACGCGAACTGCCTTGCGATCCGCCGCAGAGGAACTCCGAACTGGGGCGTCTTTTTGAACGAGGAGGAGCAGGGCGGCGGTCCGATCATCGACATCGCGACCCATTCGCTCGACCTCACGCTCTACCTGATGAACAACTACGAGCCGAAAATGGTACTCGGCAAGACCCATAAGAAACTCGAGCATCCCGAGGCGGGCAACATCTGGGGCGACAACGGCGTCAGCACCACTCCGCTCGAAGAGGCGGCGTGCGCCATGATCGTGATGAAGAACGGCGCGACCATCATGCTCGAGACCTCCTGGGCGCTCAATACGATCGAGCCGGTGCAGGAGGGGAGTTGCGTCCTCTGCGGGAGCCGCGCGGGTCTGCAGATCAAGAACAACAACCTCGTCATCAACCGGGTCGAGCTCAACCGTCAGGTGAAAGAGGAAGTGGACGTTTCCGCGGGCGGCGTCGCCTTCTACGACGGGGCGAAGGTCACTCCGGCGGAAACCGAGGCGAGAAACTGGATCAAGGCGATCGTCGAGGACAAGGATCCCGTCGTTCTGCCCGAGCAGGCGCTCGTGGTCTCCGAGATCCTTGAGGCGATCTACGTTTCGTCGAGGACCGGCAAGCCGGTCGAGTTCGACTGATATGGCGAAGCGGAAGCTCGCCCTTTGGGGCTGCTGGCACGTCCACGCAGAGAAGTATCTGACCGCCGCCGCCGAGGCGGGAGCGACCGTCGTCGGCGTCTGGGACGAGGATCCCGCAAGACGGGATAAGATCGCCGCGCTCTGCTCGCTGCCCGCGTTTTCGTCGGAAGCCGAATTGCTTTCGTCGGACGCCGACGGGGTGATCGTCTGCACGGCGACCGCCGACCATCCGCGGGTGTTGACGAAACTCGCGGAAGCGGGGAAGGACGTCTTCACCGAAAAGGTGCTTGCAACGACCGACGAAGACGCGGAGAAGATCGCCGCCGCCGTCAAAAAGTCGGGGGTCGCGTTCGTCATTTCGTTCCCTTACCTCTACCGCTCCTGGATGCGGACGGCGCTCGCCTTGGTCGAAGAGGGAAAACTCGGCAGGGTCACGTCGGTCCGGTTCAAGAACTGTCACAGCGGATCGAGCGGCAGGTGGCTGCCCCCGGCGTTCTACTCGACCGAGGAATGCGGAGGCGGCGCGATGATGGACCTCGGCGCGCACGGGATGTACCTGATCGCGGCGCTGCTGGGGATGCCCGACGGGTTCCGCTCGACCTTCACCTGCGCCTATCCCGAAGTGCAGCCCGATCCCGCGCATCCCGTCGAGGACAACGCCGTGACGGTGATGACGTGGAAGAACGGGTGCATCGCCTCGAACGAGACCGGGTTCGTTACCGCGGGCTTTCTGAAATCGCTTGAGATCAGCGGCACCGAAGGGACCCTGATCTGGAACGATACGGTATTGACCATGACCGATCCAAAGACCGGCAAGTTCGTCGAGATCCCGCGCCTCCCGTCCGAGCCGACGCCGCTCGATCAGTTCATCGACCGCAACGTCCTTCCCGGCTGCGGGATCGACGACGCGGTTCGCCTGACCAAAATGATGACCGGCGCGTACGCCAACCGCGGCTGACAGCAAAAAACGCAAAAAAATCCTTCCCCCTTTTGCAAGAGGGAAGGACGTTTTTATTTAGGGATCATTTTGCGGAGAGATATCCCTCGCGGTAAAGAAGTTCCGCGATCAGCACCGCGCCGCCCGCGGCGCCGCGGAGGGTGTTGTGCGAGAGACCGACGAACTTGTAGTCGAAGAGCGTATCCTCGCGGAGCCGTCCGACCGAGACGCCCATCCCGCGGTAGAGGTCGCGGTCGAGCGCCGCCTGCGGGCGGTTGTCTTCTTCAAAATAGGTGATGAACTGTTCGGGCGCGCTCGGCAGTCCGAGAGTCTGCGGCTTGCCCTTGAAGTTTTTCCACGCCTCGAGGATCTCCTCTTTGCTCGGCTTCTTCTCAAAGTCGACGAAGACTGCGGCGGTATGCCCGTCGGAGACCGGGACGCGGATGCACTGGGTCGTGATGAGCGGGGCGTCGGCTTTGACGATCACGCCGTCCTCGACCCGTCCCCAGACGCGGAGGGGCTCCTGTTCGCTCTTCTCCTCCTCGCCGCCGATGTAGGGGATGACGTTGTCGATCATCTCCGGCCATTCGCGGAAGGTCTTGCCCGCGCCGCTGATCGCCTGATAGGTCGTGGCGACCACCCGCTTGACGCCGTAGGGAAGAAGCGGGGTCAGGGCGGGGACGTAGCTCTGGATCGAGCAGTTGGGCTTGACGGCGATAAATCCGCGCTTGGTGCCGAGCCGTTTTCTCTGCGATTCGATCACGGCGAGATGCGCGTCGTTGATCTCGGGGATCACCATCGGGACGTCGGGCGTCCAGCGGTTGGCGGAGTTGTTCGAGACCACGGGGATCTCGGCGCGGGCGTAGCGTTCCTCAAGCGCCTTGATCTCCTCTTTTTTCATATCGACGGCGCAGAAAACGAAGTCGACAAGAGAGCCGATCGTCTCGATATCCTCCGACGAGAGGACGGTCATATCCGCGACAGAGTCCGGCATCGGGGTCTTCATCTTCCAGCGCTCGCCCACCGCCTCGCGATAGGTCTTTCCCGCGGAACGGGGGCTGGCGACGAGGGCCGTCAGTTCAAAATAGGGATGATCTTGGAGCAGGGTGACGAACCGCTGACCCACCATACCGGTCGCGCCGACGACGCCCGCTTTGAGTTTCTGCATGGCGAACACTCCTTCAAAGAGAAAACGTTATATCGTATTATAGCAGAAGGAGAGCCGTCTGTCAATCGTTTTGCCGGCGTTTTTCGCTTTATTTGCGGATGATCGTCACGTTTTGCGGCAGGATCCCGGTCTGCTCGTAGACGATGGTGCAGATCCGGGCGTTATCCGCGCTGTTCAGCTCCTCCCCGTGCGAGACCACGATGCTGGCGCGGTCGCCGTTCACCACCGCGACGCAGGGCGAAAAGCCCTTCGCTTCGACGAGACTCTCGATGTTCGCATCGCGTTCCATATTGACGGCGATCTCCGAGATGCCCGAGAGCGCAGACGCGTGCTCCGCAGAGCTCTCGTCGGTATCGCGCACGACCGACTGCAGGACCTCGATCGCCTCGTCCCGGGTCTGCTTGCGCGAGAGTTCCGCCGCCGTGAAGTAGTCCGCGTCGCCGACGGCCGCCGTATCGCCCGCGTTTGCCCCCGCGTCCACCATGTTGTTGTCCCCGTACCCGATCGAATCGGCGGGATCGTAGAACCACAGATAGTTCAGGTAGACCGCCGCCCCGATCAGAAGCACCGCCGAGAGGATGATCCAGTTCCGTTTCCCCACCTTTCCGAAAAACCGCTTGACGCCGTGAAGTTTTGCCATCGTGTTGCCCCCCATCAGAGTTTTTTGTTTCATTCTATGCGCGGTTTTCTCCCGGTATGCGCTACTGCCGCCGCTCGGCGACCGTGACCCGGTTCGACCCGATCCCGAGCAGCCCCGAGACCAGCCGCGTCAGCTCGGCTCTCGTTTCGGCGTCGCCCCCGCCGTCGCAGACGATCGCCGCCCCGAGGACCGACGGGGGAGAGACCGACGAGACCTTCGAGCCCGCGTAGTCGGTGCGCTCGCCCTCTTTCAGGGTGATCATCACGCTGACCCGCCCGACCCCTTTGACCTCGGAGCACAGCGCCGCCAGCTCGTTTTCCAGCGCGATCCGGTAGGCGGTCGGGTCGGTTTCGGCTTCTTCCTTTTTGCTCCCCGCGCCGAACAGCCCGCCGCCGGAAATCAGGAGCAGGATGCCCGCGAGCGCGAGCAGAAGAACGGGAAGCCCCCCGAACTTTTCGGCGAGGCGGAACTTCTTTTTCTCTTTCGGTTTGGGGTCCCGTTCGGTCATTCGGTCTCCTCCGCGGTCAAAACGGTCACTGCGGCGCGGCTCTCGCTTTTCAGCCACGCGGCGATCTTATCGGCAAGTCTCCCGTCGCCCGCCGCCAGAACCACGCGGATCGAACCGGGATCGTCCCCGGTTGTCGGCAGGGCGACGTTTACCTTTGGCGGCTCGACCCCGAACCGGCGGGCGATCTCCTCGGAGAGGGCGTTCTCCGCCGCGCGCTCTACGGCGCGTACCGGGTCGGCGCTTTCAATTTCAATTTGGTCTTGGAACAGCGGTTCGGGCAGAACGGGGAGCTCGCCGAGCGCCGAGAGGATCGGGAGGATCAGGGCGAGCAGGGTAGAGAGGGCGACCGAAAACAGGACGGCGCGCCGCGTTTTGCCCCTCGGCGCGACGGCGGACGCGACGTTTGCCGCCGCCGCGACGAGAAGGATGGACGAAAGGATCTTCATACGGCGGACGGGGCGCACCGGACGAGGATCCCGACCGAAACGAGCAGGATCGCCGCCCCCATCGCAAGCGAGGCGAGCAGAAGATCGAAGACCCCGCGGAACTCCCCGAGCAGGCGTTCGGTCTGCGAGAGAGAGAACGTCCGCGCGACCGCCGCCGAGAGCGAATAAGAAAATCGGAAGAGAAGCAGGCGGATCAGCGTCGGTAGAAGCAGAAGGAGCAGGGCGTAGACCGCGCCCACCCCGACCGAGCGGCGGAGCAGTGAAAGAGAACCCGAGATCGTCGAGAGCGACCCCGACACCGTCCCGCCGACGATCGGGATCATCCCGGAGAGGGCGGTCTTCGCGGTTTTCAGCGCCATCCCGTCGCTTGACGCGGAGAGCCCGGTCTGCAGGGCGAGCGACCCGGTAAAAAGAGTGGAGAGGATGCCGGACGCGAAGAGAAAAAAGCCCCGGAGGTTGGACGAGATCCCGTCGAGCTTCCATTCGTCGCCGCCGAGCGTTCCGACGAGCGACAGCCCGAAGCAGCACCCCGCCACGGCGGGAAGAACGCGGCAGAAGAAGAGCCCGACGAGCGAGAGCACCGCCGCCGTACCGCCCGCGGCGGACGCCGCCGAAGCGACGGAACCGCCCGAAAGCGAGAGAGCTGTCATTACGGGCAGAAACGCGCCGAGCACTTCGGCAAGCGACGAAAGGCAGTCGGTCACGCCGGCGACCGTCCCCTCCGCGACCCGATAGACCGCGAGCGAGACCGTAACCGAAAGCGCCCCCGAAACGAGGGTGCGTTCGCCCGTCCCGCCCCGCGCGAAGAGCTCGTAGCACGCCGAGAGCAGCACAAGGGCGAGCAGCGAGAAAAAGCCGGGAAGGACGGTGCTCCACCCGTCGGAGAATCCTGCGGCGAGCAGGGCGAAAAGCGACTTGACCCCGACCAGCTCGGTCAAATCCTCCGCGCTCCCCTCCGCAGGGAGTTTTTCGCGTACGCCGCCCGGCAGTCCCGAAAGGAAATCGCCCCACGAAGCCGTCTCCGTTTGGTCCGAATCGGCGGAGACGGGGAGCGCGAACAGAAAGACGAGCAGCAGCGCGAAAAGGATCGGATACAACCGCTTCACGGCGCGTCTCCTTTCGGTTCATCCCCCGCCGGCAAGCGAGAGGGCGAGTTTGGTAAGCGTTAAGAAATCGGGCAGGCAGAGAAGAAGGATCTCGCCCCGCCCGACGCACTCCAAAGCGGAGGCTGCGCCGCTTTCCCCAAGTTCGCGGCAGACCCCCGAACCGATCTCGGTAAGATACCCGCAAGAGAGCACTTTGAGCAGCGTTTCAAGGTACGGCGAGAGGGCGGAACCGGCGGCAAGATCGCAAAAAATCGCGACCGCCCCCCCGAGCCGCCGGAGGAAGAACAGAAGCAGAAGAAGGATCCCGGAGAGCGAGACGAGCGGCGCGATCCGCCCGTTCTGACCCTTCAGGACCGTCCCGGCAAGAGCGGTCAGCAGGGCGATCCCGACCAGCTTCAGCATCAGATGCCGAACACCTCCCGCACCGCGTCGAAGAGGTCCCCGATCTCGCGGACGAGAAGCAGGAAAACGATCACGATCCCGGCGATCGAGAGCAGGGTCGACTGTTCCTCCCGCCCGGCTTTCCCGAGGATCTGGCAGGCGACCGAGACGAGAAAACCCACCCCGGCGATCTTGAGGATCAAGGAGACGTCCATCGTTTTTTTCCTTTCGTCAGATAACCAGCAGAAGAAAGAGCAACCCGCCCGTGAGGATCAGCGTGGAGCGCAGTCTGACGCGGACGGCGCCGTCCTTCTTTTCACGCGAAACGATCCCGTCGAGCTCCGCGATCGCGCGGTCGCAGGCGGCGAGCTCCTCGTCCTTGTTCGGCGCGCCGGCTCCCGCGAAAAAACCGTCGAGCAGCGCGGCGGCGTCGGGCGGGAGCGGCAAAGATAAGCTCCGGAACGCAGAAAGCGGGTCGCCGTGATCGAGCGCGTCGAAGAAACCCGCTTTTTGCAAAGCGGGGAGATCCGAAGTCCGGCAGACGTCGGAGAGCGGGCGGGAAAAACAGGCGATCTCGCGCCGGATCCGCAGAAGAAGGGAAAGGAACTCCGACGTGATCCGGGTCTTTTCGTTTTCGCGCCGACGGATCCCGAGCGGCAAAAGAAAGAGGCAGCCGAGATAAAGGATACAGACGGTCCACCGCACGGCTATCCCGCCTTGTCCCGCGGGGGCGCCGCCTCGTAGCGGACGAATCCGCCGTCGGGGGCGCGTCTGATCCCGATAAATCCCCCGAAGATCCCCGCCCGGAGCAGGGGGGAGATCGGGGAGTCGGCGAAAAGACGTTCGAGCGAAGAGCCGTGGACCGTTGCGACGATCGGAACGCCGCCCGATTCGACCCTGCGAATGGCGGCGACCTCCTCCGCCCCGCCGATCTCGTCGATCAGGATCACGTCGGGGGAGAGGGTGCGGGTCGCGACGGCGATCCCCTCGGCTTTCCCGCAGCCGGTGAGCAGATCGACGCACGCGCCCTCGCCGTACCAGTCGCCCGAGAGCTCCCCCCGGCAGTCTACGATCGCCGTCCGGAGCGGGCGGGGACCGTTTGAGAGCCGCCGCCCGAGATCGCGCAGGACGGTGGTCTTTCCGCATCCCGGCGGCGCGAAGATCAGCAGCCCCCGGCGGCATCCCTCCCGGCGGAAGACCCGCTCGGCGAGTTCCCCCGCGTCCTCTACAGCGCGGGGGATCCGGATCACGACCGATTCGACCCGCCGGATCCCGACGATCCTTCCGTTCTCGGTGACGAAATCCCCCGCGATCCCCGCCCGCGAGCCGCCGGGGAGGGGAAGATAGCCCTCGCGGATGCAGTCGAGGTAGGCGTAGAGCGAGCCGCCCGCGATCCCGCGGACGAACGCCGAAAGCTCCTCTTCGGTAAGGGAGACCGGGAGCGCCGCCATGCGCCCGCCGAGCAGAAGAAACGCGGGACGGCGGGCGTGAAGACGGATCTCTCGGACAATATCGTCAAAGCCGACAGACGCCTCCCGCACCCGTGAGATCTCCCGGAGCAGACGGTCGGGAAGACGGCGAAAGACCGATGAACAAAGGGCGGGAACGGGATCGCGGGGGTCGGAGCAGGAGAGAGTCATTCGTTCACCCCTTTCCGCTGTGACCAAGAATTAGCATAATAACGGTCAGTTTTCGACAAATTTTTCTTTTTTCTTGACAATTTCGACAGATTGTGATATATTAGACAATGGTTACGGGCTTGCCGCCTGACCGACAAAACGTACTGACATGACACGGAGGAATTGACAATGAAATCGATCGGTATCGTCAGAAGGATCGACGCGCTCGGACGGATCGTCATTCCGAAAGAGATGCGGAAATCACTTTATCTGGAGGAAGGGGATCCCGTGGATATCTCGTCGGAGAACGACGCGATCGTGATCCGGAAATCCGGTTCCGTCTGCGTTTTCTGCGGCAAGAACGGCGGAGATCTGACCACGTTCCGCGGTCGTTCGGTCTGCGCCGCGTGTCTGCGCGAACTCGGCGAAAAGAAGGACTGACGCCGGACGGTACAACCTATGCCCGTCCTACTCTGATTATTCCCTTTTCCCAAAACCAAAACGCCTCCCGCAAGGGGAGGCGTTTTGGTATTATAGGTTATGAAAGGCGTATTTGAAGAAGAGAAAAGAGGAAAGTGAGCAGGGCGGTGAGCAGGACCAGAACCGAGAAGCCGATCTTGAAAAAGTAGTTGATCGAGCTGACGTTTTCCTCTTTCCTCTGAAAGGTGCGGAAGAGCATCCCGAACCCGATCCCGAAGCCGAAGGCGAGCGACAGGAAGGCGGTGAGGTAGGAGGAGACGGTCAGATCCTTATCCGTGTAGACGTAGAGCATCACGAGGAAAGCGGCGGCGGCGAGCACGAAGAAGACGACCGAGAGGATCCCGAACGCCTTTTCCTTACGCGACGGCGCTTCGGGCTCCGCCGCGATCTCTTCCGGTCTCTTTCCGAGCTCCGGATCCCGATTCCCGGTATTCATCACAGTCCGAGAAGGTCGACCTTTTCGTAGAGCGAAACGAGGTCGGCGCGTTTCTTTTCGCAGAAGCGCTTCATCTCGTCGACCTGCTCCGCCGTGAAGGGATCGAGGTCGCCCGGCTGCAGCTTGCCCTTATACATTCTGTCGAGCACCAGCGCGTAGCGGATCTCGGTCGAAACGATCTTGCCCGCGCGCGAGCAGATGACGATATTGGATTTGCCCTCGAGCAGCTGTTCGACGGCGAAGACGCCCATCATGGACGAGAGCAGACGGTCCTCCAGCGTCGGGGTGCCGCCGCGGACGACGTGCGCGAGCCGTGCGAAGCGGGATTCAACTCCGGTCTCCCGCTCGACGCGCTCGGTAAACGACGGACCGAACTCGTGTCCGCAGCCCTCCGAGACGATGATGATAAAGTTCCGCTTGCCGAGCGCCTTGGAACGCTTGATCTTCTCGATCGTGCCGTCGGCGTCGAACTTGATCTCGGGGATGGCGACGGCGGTCGCGCCCGAGGCGATGCCCGAACGAAGCGCGATATCGCCCGCGTCGCGGCCCATGACCTCGACGACGTTGCAGCGCGCGTGGGATTCGCAGGTGTCACGCAGACGGTCGACCATCTCGATCACGGTGTTCATCGCGGTATCGAATCCGATCGAAAGATCGGTCGAGGTGATGTCGTTGTCGATCGTGCCGGGAAGACCCACGCAGGGGATCCCGTGGTTGGTGAGGTCGGTCGCGCCGCGGAAGGTTCCGTCGCCGCCGATGGCGACGATCCCGTCGATCTCAAGACGGCGGCAGGTCTCGACGGC
>JAGCYR010000132.1 GCA_017960705.1 Clostridia bacterium
CGCGCCGTAATCGTCGACGCCGTCGATGGTTTTGATCTTGAAGGTGCGGTAGTCGGAGCGCTTCGGCTGCCCGTTTTGAAACACCGCCATCGACGCGGTGATATGCTCGGCGCCGAGATTGGAGATATCGTACGCCTCGATCCGTTCGGGCAGAACTTCGAGCCCGAGCAGCGACGCAAGCGAGACCAGCGTTCCCTCCTGCTTCGCCGATTCGGCGCGGTAGCGTTCGGCGCGCTGGCGGGCGTTGGTCTGCGCCATGTCGCAGAGGTCGCGGAGCTCGCCGCGCTTGGGGGTCCGGACCGCGACGCTCCTCCCCGCTTCGCGGGTGAAGAGTTCCGAGAGAACGGCGCAGTCCTCGGGGTCGAGCGGGAAGTCGGTCAGGATCTCGCGGGGATAATCCCCGATCTCCGAATAGTAGCGGAGCAGAAGCCCGGTCGCGTCGTTCGATTCCGCGATCTCGCCCGCGGAGAAGAGGTATTCGTTCTTGTTCAACAGTTTGCCGCCCCGGACGTTCAAAACGGCGAAGACGCCCGAGAGGTCGTCCTCCCAGAGCGCGAAGACGTCGCGGGAAACCGAGGCGTCCCCGACTACCTTCTGCTTGTCCGACAGCCGGTGGAGCGCCTTGATCCGGTCGCGGTACTTCGCCGCGATCTCGTATTCTTCGCGTTCCGCCGCCCGGGTCATCTGTTCGGTCAGCTCGCGTTCGGTGTCGGCGACGTTGCCCTCGAGCACCCAGCCTGCGCACTTGACGAGCGCCCGGTACTCTTCCGCCGAGACTCCGTTCCGGCAGGGGGCTACGCAGCGGCCCATCTGGTCGTAGATGCAGGGGCGCTCCTTCCCGATCTCCTCGGGGAAACTCCGGCGGCAGGTGGGCAGAGAGAAGACCCGCTTCACCGCGTCGAGCGCTTCGTGCGCGGTCGCGGAGGATTGATAGGGTCCGAAGTAGCGGGCGTGATCGTCCTTGCGCTCACGGGTGACCGTAAGGGTCGGGTAGTCGCCGCGGCTGATCTTGATATAGGGATAGGACTTCGCGTCCTTGAGCTTGACGTTGTATTTCGGGGAATGCTGTTTGATCAGCGTGTTTTCGAGGGTCAGCGCCTCCATTTCCCCGTCGCAGAGGATGTAGTCGAAGTCGGCGACCCGGCTGACCATCCGCGCCGTCTTGACCGAATGACCGCTCCCGACGAAGTAGCTCGTTACGCGGTTCTTCAGTTTCCGGGACTTGCCGACGTAGATGACGACCCCCTCCCGGTCGCGCATCAGGTAGACGCCGGGGGAGAGGGGAAGGGTCGCCGCCTTCTTCCGCAGAGCGGGAAGGTTCGGGTTCGATATCGTCACGGCGTCCTCCTTTCACTTCGGTCGGTCGAAAAGGACAGAAAAGCGGCGGTCATCGTGCAGGCGCACCACGACCGCCGCATTCGGCGGGCTGCTTCAGTCCTCGAAGCCGGAATCGATCAGAGCCGCAAGCCCCTCCAGCGCTTCCGCTTCGTCGGGTCCGTCGGCGATCAGGGTGACGGTCATCCCTTTGACGATCCCCATGGAAAGAACGCCGAGCAAGCTCTTTGCGTTGACGCGGCGATCCTCGTTCTCCAGCCAGACCGAGCTCTTGTAGGAGTTGACCTTCTGGATGAAATAGGTGGCGGGTCTGGCGTGCAGACCGACGCTGTTGCGAATCGTTACGTTGCGTGAAATCATATCCGTCTCCTTATCGTTCAAAGAAAAGATCGCTTCGTTTCCGCCCATCCGATACTTTGATAACATAAGTATAGCAAATCCGAACGCCAAAATCAAGAGAGAAACGCCGCGCGCGCGTAAAATCGTCAATTTGTCACAAAACCGAAAAAGACAAAAGAACGGGAACGGGCAAAATCACAACAAATCGGGGCGTTTTGCGCCGTTTCGTCAGTCTTCGCCGTCTCCCTGCGGGAGCGTTTTCGGCTTCTTTTTCGGCTTCTGCGGTTTGGGCGGGTGAAGGGCGAGGTACGCTTCGTAGAGGTCGGGGCGGCGCTCCTTGGTCAGTTCGAGCGACCGTTCGAGCCGCCACGCGTCGATCTTGGCGTGGTCGCCCGAGAGCAGGATCGCGGGGACTTCGTCTCCCTCGTAGACCGGAGGACGGGTGTACTGCGGGTATTCGAGCAGCCCCGAGGCGATGCTCTCCTCTTCGTGACATTCGGGGGACGCCAGCACCCCGTCGATCAGCCGCGAGACCGCGTCGACCAAAATACACGCGGGCAGCTCGCCCCCGGTCAGAACGTAGTCGCCGATCGAGATCTCCTCGTCGACCAAGCGGTCGATCGTTCTTTGATCCACCCCCTCGTAGTGTCCGCAGAGCAGGATCAGGCGGTCGTAGCCGGCAAGCCGTTTCGCCGTCGCCTGATCGAAGAGCGTTCCTTTCGGGGAGAGGTAGACCGTGCGGCGGCTCTCGTTTGCGGGCAGATCCGCCACGACCGCCTTGAAACAGCGGTCGATCGGCGGCGCCGCCATCACCATTCCGTTGCCGCCTCCGTAGGGGGTGTCGTCGACGTTGTTGTGCTTGTTGCAGGCAAAGTCGCGGATCTGATGCGCCCTGACCTCGATGATCCCCGCGGCGCGGGCGCGCCCGATAATGCTCTCGGACAGGATCGAGTCGACGAGATCCGGGAAGAGGGTCAGGATATCGAACTTCACGGCGTACCGTCCTTTCCCCCCGCGACGTTCTCGGCGGCGCCGTCGAAGAAGCCGGGGATCGGGGTAACGAAGATCCCGGTTACGGGATCTTTTCTCTGTACGAACGCCGGCACGTCGGGGAGCAGCACCTCGCCGCGCCCCGTGTCGATCACCAGAAGCCCCGCGGCGGGGGACTCGCGGATCTCACGGAGGGTTCCGTAAACCGTTCCGTTGTTCGCGTCGGTCACGGGGAGCCCGTAAAGGTCCTGGAGCAGCACCCGGTCGGGGGAGAGGGGCAGGTCTTCACGACGGGCGAAAACGACCCGTCCGCGCAGCGCGATCGCCGCGTCGGCGGTCGTGAGCTCCTTGAAGGAAAACAGAACCATTCCCTTGTAGACAGACGCGTTTTCGGGCGTCAAGGGCGAAAACCCCCCGCTTTTGCTCTCCAGATACAGTACGGGCAGGGAGGCAAGCACCGACGGTGCATCGCACCACGATTCGACCTTGACGGCTCCGCGGACGCCGTGCTGACAGACGATCTTTCCGCATTCGAGGTACTCTTTTTTCATTCGGTCGCGTCTCCTTTGTCTGTCTTTTGGCGTTTGCGTTTGAAGAAGGACGAGAGCAGCGCCGAACTTTCGTCGGCAAGCACCCCGTCGGTGATCTCGGTCTTGTGATTTAAGGGCAGAGCGTTGAGATCGAAGAGAGAGCCGAACGCCCCCGCCCGCGGATCGCGCGCCCCGATCACTACCCGGTCGATCCGGGCGTTCAGGATCGCCCCGGCGCACATGGGACAGGGCTCGAGGGTCACGTAGAGCGTCGTGTCGTTGAGCCGCCAGCCCCCCGCCGTGCGGCAGGCGTCGCGGATCGCCGTGATCTCGGCGTGGTCGAGGGCGCACTTCCCGGTCTCGCGGGTGTTGTGCGCTTTTGCGATGATCTCCCCGCGCCGCACGATCACGCATCCGACCGGCACTTCGTCGAGCGCGGCGGCGTTTTCAGCTTCGTCAAGGGCGAGGCGCATATATTCTTCGTCGGTCATAACGACTCCTTTCGGTCAGGCGGGGAGGAAGGTCAGAACGA
>JAGCYR010000133.1 GCA_017960705.1 Clostridia bacterium
AAGGGGAATCACCTGAAAACTGCGTACTACACGGTCGTGAACAACCGGATCGACCACAACAACACGTCCTATCCCTCCGACCATATTCCGGTCCTGGCACAGCTCTACATCCAATAACCAAAACAACACCGGCGCACCACTCGGTGCGCCGGTGTTTGTATTGTTCGTTTGCGTCTTCGAGCGCCTGTTTTCGGTGCGCCAAGTGGATCCCGATATGCCCGACGCCGAGCAGTAGGGCGGAGACGAGCAGGACGATATTGCCCCCCCAGATCGAAAGCAGCAGGAACGCCAGGACCGGGAGCGTCGCGCCGGCGACCGGGATCCCGAGCAGCGGGCGGTAGAAATCGAGCATGGTACGCGGGCTCTTGAAATAGCGGATCCAGAAGACCTCGTAGAGCAGCATCGAGACGAGCGACGCCAGAAGCCAGAGCGACCACGGCGTCAGGGGAAACCGCGGGTTGAAGTCGGCAAAGATCACGGCGGAGGCGGTCACGAGCACTTCCCCGACCCGCTCGAAGGCGAGCAGAACGCGGTTCTCGTTCTTCGCGTACCGCCCGTAGTTTTCGGGCTGCCGCTTGGTCCAAAGAAAGTTTGGAACGAAGAGCAAGAGAAGCCAGATCAGCCCGATATAGGAAAACCCGAAACGCAGAGCGCATCCCCCCTTTCGGTTAGATTATAGCACAAATCCCCGAAATGTAAAGCCCCTCCGGGATTGACTTTTTTCGCGATTCGGGCTATAATAAAGAAGCCCCGTCATTTGATGGGCAACGGAGGAAAAAAGATATGGCGGACAAAAACGGAACCTGCTTTTGCAAAAAGAATTGGAAGCTGCTCGTCGGGGCGGCGTTCCTCGTCCTGTTCGTTTTACTGATCGTTCTGCTCAAGACGGTCGACGTTGAACTTGACCCGAACACCGACAGGGAGATCGGTCTCTCGTCCTTAAACTTTGCCGCGCGCGACGCGATCGGCGAACGCTTCGGGCTCTACGACCTGACCGAATACCTCGGCTATTTCGCGATCCTCGCGGCGGTCTGCTTCGCCGTGTGGGCGATCGTCCGATTCTTCTTCGCGCGCTTCGATCTCCGCAAGACGGGGCTTGACTTCGTCGTTCTCGCGGGACTGTACGCCGCCGTCGTCCTCTTTTACGTCCTGTTCGAGTTTCTGGTGATCAACTACCGTCCCGTCCTGCTCGACGGCAAGGCGGAGGCGTCCTTCCCCTCCTCGCACACGATGCTCGCGATCACGGTCTTCGTGTCGGCGGCGCGGATCCTCTACCGCCGATTCAACCTGCGCGTGTCGCCCGTCCTGTTCTCGCTCCCCTTCTACCTGCTCGCGGCGTTCGTGACGGTCGCGCGGCTGCTGTCCGGGGTGCACTGGCTGACCGATATCGTCGGCGGCGTTCTGCTCTCCGCGGCGCTGCTCTTCCTCTTCTCCTTCTTCTCCGACCGGGTCAAAGTCGAAACCGACGACAAAGAGGAGACCGAGGAACCCGCCCCCGCGGAATAACCCTTTCCCCCAAATAATATCGCCCCCCGGAAACCGGGGGGCGGTTGTATTTTTTCGTTTATTGATTGGAGATAAAGCGTTTCCAGCGGGTGAAGCAGAACACCAGCGCGAGGGTGCCGACGGCGGCGACGCAGAACCACGCGATCACGGTGGCGCGCCAGCCGAAAGTGCTGCTGTAGACCGCGACGCCGTAGCCCGAGACCGCGACCCCGACGTAGGTCGCCGAGTTCAGAAGCCCCGCGACCGTCGAGACGATCCCGGCGGACGCAAAGCGGTGCGGAACGCGGGTGGTCAGGATGTGGTTGATCGCCTGGACCCCGCTCATGGTGAGGGCGAGCAGGATGATGGTCAGGACTGCGGAACGCCCGAGCGTGAAGATCAGGCAGCCGAGCGACACCAGAACGACGCCCCAGAAGATCGCGGAGGAGGTCAACTCGTTCTTAAGCTTCATATACACCATCCCGGCGATGATGACGCAGACCGTCGAGAAGACCGGGAGGATCGCCGAACTCATGATCGCGGCGATATCGCTGAGCCCGAACTCGTTTTGCAATAGATCGGGCATCCAGCTGGTCACGCCGTCGCGGAGCAGACCGTGGGCGACCACGACGATATAGAGCAGAGGCAGTCCCGCCGCCAGAATGATCGGCCACGCGGACGGCTTTTTCTTCTCTTCCCCGTCGGCGGTCTCGGGATGCGCCCGGAGCGCGGTCTTGAGAAGTCCGACCGAGGGAATGGTGCGCACCAGAAGGACCCAAGCCACGCCCGCCGCGACCTCGACAGCCCCGGAGAACCAGAACGCGAGCCGCCACGAGAGCAGATGGATGCTGGCGGGAACGACGGCGAGGTAGATCAGAACGATCCCGACGTTGCTGGCGATCGACACCCAGACGATCCCCTTCTGGAACCCGTTGTCGGTCATATCGCAGGTCATCTGACGGACGAGCGACGGCCAGATCATGGCTTTGCACACGCCGTTCAAAAACCACGCTACGCAGATCAGGGGCAAACTCGTCGCGCAGCCGACGGCGATATTGCACGCCCCCGCGCCGAGCAGCCCGGCGAACACGACGTACCGCGGCGGCACGCGGTCGCCGACGAAGCCCATCACGATCTGTCCGAAGCCGTACGAGATCGCCATCAGGGTCAGGGCGAGACCGAGCAGCGCCTTGGCGTTTCCGCCGAAGGTGTCGTACATTGCGATCTTCGCCGCCGCGAGATCGTACCGCCCGAGATACTCGACGAGATAGATCGCCGAGGTGAGGATGGTCATCCTCCGGTCGATACGGGTCATACGCGGTTTCCCCAGTTGCGTTCCGTTCACCGCAATCCTCTCATTCTAAGTCGGTCGCACCGACAGATAACGCTGAATTTTTTAGACTTTTATTATACCATTGTTGCCTCGGATTTGCAACAGTTTTGACCTCTTTTTTTCATTTTTCGCATAAATATACCGCGCCCCCGCAGGAGGCGCGGTATATTTGATTCGGGTCAGACGGCTTTCGCGCTGCCCGACGCGATCAGGTCGACGCCCGTCCCGAGAAAATCGGGAACGATCACATCGCCGCATTCGACGTCGCCCTTGACGGTCAGCCGGCGGATCACCTCCATCCCGGTAAAGATCAGCTCCTTCGGGATGGCGGTCCGGGTGCGCACCGGGACCAGCGGAACGTCGGAACCCTCGGTTTTCACCGAAGAGGTCAGGATGCGGAGCGGACGGCAGAACTCGTTCTCGGCGTACGCCTTGCCGCGCGGGCAGGAGTTGCCCTCAACGCAGTCGATCTCGCCGGTCATATCGTCGCCGCACACGGTGATGAGACACCCCTGCGGGCAGGTGATGCAGACGATCTGTTTTTCGGTTTTCATCGTTATCCCTCCCTTTCAGTCGACCCGGACGGTCAGGCTCGCGGCGCCGCTCACGTCCTCGGGCTTCACCGTGACCTTTTCCATCTCGCCGGGATTGATCTTGATCAGCTTGCGCGAAGAGATCTCCTTACCGTCCGCCAGCACCCTGACGACCGCGCCCTTCTCGGGTTTGGCGGCGCGGAAGAACAGCGTGGCGGGAAAGTCGGGCGCGATCCGCTGCGGGCAGACGTACCGCACGTTGCCCTCCGGCACGGTCGGGATCTCCTTCCCCGCGGGGAGCTTGCCCATCGCGTACCGCGCGGCGTACCGCCCGCCGCGTTCGCTCTCCTCGGAGACGTTGTCGGCGAGATCGTTGACGTGCACGACGTTCCCGCAGGCGAAGACCGACGGTTTGCAAGTCTGCATGAACTGGTTGACGTCGGGTCCGTTCGTGATCTTATTGATCCGGATGCCTGCGGCGGCGGTCAACTCGTTTTCGGGGATCAGACCGCAGGAGAGGAGCAGGGTGTCGCATTCGTAGAGTTTTTCGGTGCCGGCGATGGGTTTCTTGGTCGCGGGGTCGACCTCGGCGATCACGACCCCCTCGACCCGCTGTTTGCCCTTGATCTCAACCACGGTATGGTTGAGCAACAACGGGATATTGAAGTCCTCGAGACACTGTACCCGGTTGCGGGTCAGCCCGGCGGTGTAGTCCATGATCTCCGCGACGGCGAGCACCTTCGCCCCTTCAAGGGTCAGGCGGCGCGCCATGATCATTCCGATATCGCCCGAACCGAGGATGACGGCGGTCTTGCCGACCATCATGTTCTGCCGGTTGATCAGCCGCTGCGCCGCGCCCGCCGTGTAAACCCCGGCGGGACGGGTCCCGGGGGTCGCGATCGCGCCCCGCGTCCGTTCGCGGCAGCCCATCGCGAGGATGACGCTCTTCCCTTCCGCGACGAATAATCCGTCCTCGCGGTTGACCCCGGTCACCGAGTTGTCCCCGACCTCGAGGACCATGGTGCCGAGTTTGTATTCGACGCCGAGATCCAGCGCCTCCTTGATATAGCGGCGGGCGTACTCGGGTCCGGTCAGCTCCTCCCCGAAGGTCTTGAGCCCGAATCCGGGATGGATACACTGTTCGAGGATGCCGCCGAGCGACACGTCGCGCTCGACGATCAGGACGTCCTTCGCCCCCTCTTTTTTCGCGCCGACGGCGGCGGCGAGTCCCGCGGGTCCCCCGCCGACGATGATGACGTCGTAGATCTGTTTCATCTCGCTTCCCTCCTCACTCTCTTACCGCCCCGGTCAGCATCTCGGAGCCCGGCTCGTTCTTTCTGACTTCCTCGGGCGAGATCCCGAGTTCGCGCGCGATGATCTCGATGACCCGGGGACCGCAGAAGCCGCCCTGGCACCGTCCCATCCCGGCGCGGAGCCGGCGTTTCACCCCGTCGACCGAACGGGCGCCGAGCGTGCGGTGGATCGCGTCGCAGATCTGCCCCTCGGTCACGGTCTCGCAGCGGCAGACGATATTGCCGTAGCGGGGATCGCGGGCGATCAGCTCCGCCCTCTCTTTTGCCGAGAGTTCCGCGAAGCGCGGCGTGCCGTGACGGATCGGGTTGAAGTTGGTCTTGAAGGTCGCCCTAAGCCCGTTCTCCAGCATCAGGTCGACCACGTATTTCGCGATGGCGACCGACCCGGTAAGACCCGTCGAGCGCACGCCCGAGATATTGACGTAGCGGGCGAGATCGTCGTAGATATCGATATTCAGCCCCTCGGGATTCCGCTGCGCGCGGAGCCCGCAGTACTGAGTGATGGTGTCGCGCAGGTTGACGCCCGGGATCATCTTCGAGACGTCGGCGGCGATCGACGCCAGCCCCTCGGCGTTGGTGCTCTTGTCGGTCTTGTCGAGCATATCCTCGGCGGTCGGACCAACCAGCATATTGCCGTGGATGGTCGGACACATCAGCTTGCCCTTGGTCACTTTCGTCGGGATGGGCAGAACGATCATACCGACCTTGCACGAGGTGTTCTTATCGAGGATGTAGAACTGCCCTTTGCGCGGGGTGACGTAGTAGTCGTTCTTCCCGACGTACCCGGCGACCTCGTCGCAGTACAGTCCCGCCGCGTTGACGACGTATTTGGTCGCGATGGTCCCCGCCGTAGTCTCGACCGCCGTCACGCCGCCCTCCTCGACCTTGATCCCGGTGCATTTGGTCCCGAGCAGGAAGTGCACGCCGTTGTCGGCGGCGTTCTCCGCAAGCCCGATGCAGAGCAGGAAGGGATCGATAATGCTCTCGCGCGGAATATAAAGACCGCCCTTGACGGAGGGATTCAGGTTGGGCTCCATTTCGAGCAGCTGCGCCCCGGTCTTATACTCCACGTCGTAGACGCGGTTCATCATCGCCTTGTGCTTCAGCGCGGGCAGCTGCGCAAACTGTTCGTCGGTAAACGCCGGCAGGATCGCGCCGATCCGCTTGAAGGGCACGTCGAGATCCCGTGCGATCTTATCGTACATCGGGTTCGCCGCGACCACCAGCTGACTTTCAAGCGTCCCCGGTTTCGCGTCGTACCCGGTGTGGATGATCGCGCTGTTCGAGCGCGAACTGTCCCCGCCGAGATCCTCGTTCTTTTCCAAAACGGTCACGTCCAGATCGTACTTGGACAGTTCCCGCGCGAGCGCGGAGCCGACCGCTCCCGCCCCGATCACGACTACGTCTGTTTGTTTCATACGCGTTTCTCCTTGTTCCGAAAAAGCCCGACGGACCGATCCGTCCGACCGTTTCCATTATACCACCTCCGTTTTTGAATTGCAATATATTTTTGTTGCTTTTTGTTGCTTTTATAATCAAAACGGAGCGTTTCGTACCGAAAACGCGATTTGCTTTTGGTTTTCCCAACGCGCGAGACGCGAAAAAGGATTGACAAACCGCCCCGGAACCGATATAATGAAAAAGGAAAAACGCGACGAAGGAGACCGCTATGCTGGCAAAAGAAAGACAGAGCGCGATGCGCGAGATCATACGGCGCGACGGACGGGCGACCATCGCCGATCTTGCCCGCCGCTTCAACGTGACGACCGAGACGGTGCGGCGCGATCTCTCGCTGCTCTCGCAGAAGGAGCCCATCCGCCGGATCCACGGGGGAGCGGTCCTGCTCCCGCCCGTGCTGCACGAATACGACCTCGAAGAACGCAAATTGAGTTTCCCGAACGAGAAGCGCGCGATCGGCGCTCTTGCCGCTTCCCTGCTCTCTGACGGCGACTCGGTCGCGATCGGAGAGGGCTCCACCACGGCGGCGTTCGCGGAGGCGATCTTCGGGCGCAAGGATCTTCTCGTCACCACCTGCTCGCTTGAGATCGCGTCGCTTCTGCATCGCAAGATCAAACGCGGCGACTTTACCGGTACGGTCGTGATGCTCGGGGGCGTAGTCGAGCCCCGGATCGGCTGCGTGATCGGGGGAGACTGCTTCGCGATGCTCGACCGGATGTATTTCAACAAGGCGTTCTTCGGCGCGACCGCCATCTCGGAGCGGGGCGTCCTGCTCTGGGACAACGCGGAGGCGCAGTTCACCTCCCGGCTGATCGCGCACGCCGAGACCCGCGTCTGCGTCGCCGAGAGCGAAAAGTTCGGCAAGAACAGCTATTTCCTCCACTCCGAATTCGGCGAGATCGACCGCATCGTGACCGACGCGACCGTCCCGATCCCCGAGCCCATCCTCCGCGCGATCAGACAGGCGGGCACCGAGCTCTCGTTCGCCGCCCTCCCCGACAAGACGATCTGACAAAACGAAAAAACTCCCCCTTCTCTTGCGAGAGGGGGGATTATTTATCCTTTATTATTTCTGGACGACGTGGAAAGCGAAACCGAGGATCTCGTCCTTGAAGTAGAAGAACTTCGGCTTGCCGTTGTCGGCGTAGGTGATCGAGGACTCGTCGATCTCAAATCCCTGCCGTTTGAAGTACGCCATCGCCCGGTCGACGAAGTTGGTCTTGATCCCGATATGTCCGTTCTTGCCGGGACCCTTCGCCATCATCACCTCAAAGGGAACGCCGGCGAAGTAGCTCTTGCTGGTCTCGCGGATCGGCAGCCCGAACATGGTCTCGAGCAGCTTCGCCGCGCGGAGCGCCTCTTCCTTGTTTTCGGAGTTGATCCCGACGTGCGCGAACTCGAACCCGAGCATGGCGCGGACGGCGCCGCGGGTCAGTTCGGTGATCTCGTCCCACTTCTTGTCGCGGATCAGATCGTCCTTCACCATAAAGCTCCCGCCGCAGCAGAGGATCTTATCGAACTGCAGATAGGAGAGCAGGTTCTCGGCGTTGATCCCGCCGGTCGGCATAAAGCGCATCGCGCCGTAGGGAGCCGACATGGCTTTCAGCATCTTGAGCCCGCCGACCGCCTCCGCCGGGAAGAACTTGACGGTGTCCAGCCCGAGCTCGATCGCCTGTTCGATATCCGAGGGATTGGCGGTGCCGGGGATGATCGGGATATTCTTCGACTTGCAGTAGGCGACGGTCTTGGGGTTGAGACCGGGACTGACGATCATCTTTGCCCCCGCCGCGACCGCTGCGTCGACCTGCGCGGCGTTCAGAACCGTGCCGGCGAGCACCAGCATTTCGGGGAACGCGTCGGTGATCTTCTTGATCGCCTCGGCGGCGCAGGACGTGCGGAAGGTGATTTCCGCCGCGGGAAGCCCGCCGTCGATCAGCGCCTTGGCAAGCGGGATCGCGTCGTCGGGATCGCTGATCTTGATGACGGGGATCACGCCCAGTTCATACACTTTTCGTTCGAGTTCGGTCATGGTATTCTATTCTCCTTCGGGATGGTTGAAATGCAGAGTCAGACGTTTTCTCCCCATTCGGGCGCAAGCAGCCGCGCCTGCCGTTCGGTCTCCTCGAGCTGTTCGAGCATCACGAAGATCGCGACCGCCATCAAGGCGTAGGGGAACGGGCAGAATTCGCCGGGGTTGAGCTGCGACATCAGAAACAGCCCGATGTAGGAAAGCCCGAGCGTCGAGCGCACGGGACCCTTCTTCCGCCGGAAGATCAGGGTCGCGCGCAAAATCATCTGGAGCAGGTAGCCGAGGAAGCCGGCGATACCCATCGTGGCGAATATCTGCGGGAAGTACATATGGAACCAACAGAGCGCGCCCTTCTTCGGCTGATAGATCTCGTCGAGCGCGTGGTTGCGGAGCCCGATACCGAAGATGGGATGTGCGCGGAACTCTTCGACCGCGATCCTGATCGCTTCCATACGGAACTCGCCTTCGTGGACCATTCCGAATTCCCCGTGCTCGGTGATGAACCAGTTGAGCGAGATCAGCCCGAGCAGGATCAGGATGGGGCCGAAGAACGAACCGACCTTCTTCGAGATCGTCCCGCAGTAGCGCATCCAGAAGAGGAAGCAGAGGACCAGCTCGACCGCCCCGAGCAGGATGCCGGCGCGCGAGCCGCTGGTTACGATGGCGAAATAGAAGACGAAGCAGGCGACGATATGCACGGGATGCTGCTTCAGGGCGTACCAGACCGGGAAGGGCATCGCGAGCATCAGCATCGTCGACAGGTTGTTAGACGCCCGGTAACTTGCCCAGAGCAAACTTTCGAGTACCCGATCGAAGAAGGCGGGACCGGCGGGGTTGTCCCGGACCGTGTAGAGCAGGATGATGACGCAGGAGAGGATCCCGACCAGATACATCGCCGGCGCGATCCGTCCGAAAATGCCGTAGACGTTGAAGCGCGAGAAGCGGGATTTCAGAAGCAGATAGATCAGAACCATCCCGACCCCGAGCGAGAGAACGTAGAAGAGCGACATCGGGGAGAGCAGGTCCTCCCGCGCGATATAGCCCGTCCCGCCGAGCATCAGGGCGACCGTCACGGCGACCTGTCCGAAGAAGGTGCGCCCGATTTTCATCTTCTCCCGGAAAACGATCACGTTGTAGAAAAAGGCGATCAGAAAGACCGGCACGACCCAGGCGTACCGGATGAAGGTATTGAAGCTGTCGTAACAGGGCAGAACGATGCAGGAGACCAGCAGCAGCGGAAGCGCGGGGACCGACAGATCGGAGCAGAACACGAGCTCCGCCGAAGCG
Source organism: Clostridia bacterium (assembly GCA_017960705.1). GTDB lineage: Bacteria > Bacillota > Clostridia > Oscillospirales > CAG-272 > UBA1740. The sequence continues at coordinate 9,439 of JAGCYR010000133.1, forward strand.
ATCAGGACGAATACGATAGCGCCTGCGACGTACCACTTGAACCAGACGAACGCCAGCGCCAGCAGAAAGAGCACCGTCGTCACCGTTCCGGAGCCGAATATTCCGTTGAACCGGTAAGCGCGGGAACGGGTCCCGGATACCGGGGTCTCACCTGGAAACACGCCTGGATCTCCTTTCGATAGAATGATACGACGACCGTCAAACGATCCCGTCGGGCTCGGGCGGAACGCGCCGGGCAAGATTGCGGTTGGTGTACGCCCGCTCCCCCGTCACCTCCCGGATCACCGTAAGAAAGGGCGGGATCTCCGCGTGGAGGGTCGGGTCGGAAAGCTCGGTCTCAAGGATCGCGGTCCTCTCCCAGAAGGGATAGACGTCCACCTCGTAGATCTGTTCCCCGACGGGGAAAGCGTACCGGGTCTTTTTGACGGTTTGCAGGGCAGGATCGCGGCGGGAGAGCAGATCGCAAAAGACCTCTTCCCCGATCGTTTCCTCCTCCTCGCGCGCCTCGACCTCCGAGAGCCGGATCTTCACCGTATGGGTGTATTCGACGCGGTCGGAAAAACGCCGGAGCCGGATCCGTTCGGTCACGCCGGGAGCGGGATCGGGAAGATAGGTCTGCTCGATCTTTGAAACGACGCAACCCGAAAGCCGGGAAAGCGCCGAAAGATCGGGCATCCCGATCAGATATTTCCGTTCGATCTCCACGGGGATCCCGGTCGGTTGCACGCGGCTTTCCCTCCGTTAATCTCTTTTTATTATTTTAGCACACTCACGCGTGAATGTCAACGGGTTGGGCGAAACTGATGCCATCCGACCGCTTTTTCGTTTTCGACCCGCAAAACGCCGAAAATCGCGCCTCCGCACTTGACAAAAAGGGGGTCGGTTTGGTATAATGATTGTTAATATTTTACCCGCTCCTCCGCCCGTCGGAGGCGATCGGCAGAAAGGAATCCCATGTACCGCATCACAGAAAAACGGAGTTTGAATCCCACCGTAACGCTGATGGAGATCGAGGCGCCCTACGTCGCCGCCTCCGCCCGCCCCGGGCAGTTCGTGATCCTGCGCGTGGACGAGGAGGGCGAGCGCATCCCCCTGACCGTCGCGGGCTACGACCGCGAAAAGGGGACCGTCCGCATCATCTTTCAGATCGTCGGCGCGACCACGTCGGCGCTGAACCGGAAGAACGTCGGCGATACCATCACCGATTTCGCAGGACCGCTCGGCAAACCGACCGAGGTCGAAGGGCTGAAAAAGGTCTGCGTCGTCGGCGGGGGCGTCGGCTGCGCCATCGCGCTGCCGATCGCGGAGGAACTCCACCGTCTCGGGTGCGAGGTGCATACCGTCATCGGCTTCCGCTCCAAGGATCTTCTGATTCTGGAAAAGGAATTCGCCGCCGCGTCCGACCGTCTCGCCGTCATGACCGACGACGGGAGCGCGGGTCGGCAGGGCGTCGTGACCGTCCCGCTCGGAGAGTGGCTTGAAGCCGGGGAAAACTACGACGAGATCATCACGATCGGTCCGCTGATCATGATGAAGTTCGTCGTCGCCACGGCAAAGCCCTATAACGTCCCGACCGTCGTTTCGATGAACCCGATCATGATCGACGGGACGGGGATGTGCGGCGGCTGCCGCCTGACCGTCGGGGGCGAGACCAAGTTCGCCTGCGTCGACGGACCCGATTTCGACGGCTACCTGATCGACTTTGACGAGGCGATGAGCCGCTCGACCATGTACCGCGATTTTGAAGCGGTGCGCCGCGAAGAGGAATGCAACCTCTTCCGGGGCAACGAATAAGGAGGGCGGAAAAGATGCCGAATATGTCGCAAAAAAAGAATCCGATGCCGGTGCAGGACCCGCTGGTCCGCGCCCGCAATTTCGAAGAGGTCGCCCTCGGTTACGGGGAAGCGACGGCGCTCGACGAGGCGGCGCGCTGCCTGAACTGCAAGAATATGCCCTGCGTTTCGGGCTGCCCCGTGAACATCCGCATCCCCGCCTTCATCGCAAAAGTGCGCGAGGGCGACTTCGAGGGCGCGTACAGGATCATCACCGAGTCGAGCTCCCTCCCCGCCGTTTGCGGGAGAGTCTGCCCGCAGGAGACCCAGTGCGAATCCAAATGCGTCCGCGGGATCAAGGGCGAACCGGTCGGGATCGGCCGGCTCGAGCGCTTCGTCGCGGACTGGCATAACGAACACGCCTCCGCCGCCCCCGAGCGCCCCGCTCCGAACGGACACCGGGTCGCCGTCGTGGGGTCGGGTCCCTCCGGGCTCTCCTGCGCCGGGGACCTCGCCAAGCGCGGCTACGCCGTCACGGTGTTCGAGGCGCTGCACGTCGCGGGGGGCGTCCTGATGTACGGGATCCCCGAATTCCGTCTCCCGAAAAAGATCGTCCGCCGCGAGATCGAGACGCTCCGGGGTCTCGGGGTCGACTTTGAGACCAACGTCATCATCGGCAAAACGCTGACGGTCGACCAGCTCTTTGAAAAGGGCTTTGAAGCCGTCTTTATCGGCTCGGGCGCGGGTCTTCCCCGCTTTATGGGCATCCCGGGCGAGGCGCTGAAAGGGGTCTATTCGGCAAACGAATACCTGACCCGCAGCAACCTGATGGGCGCGTACCGCGAGGGGAGCGCCACCCCGATCCTGCGCGCCAAGCGGGTCGCCGTCGTCGGCGGCGGGAACGTGGCGATGGACGCCGCCCGCACCGCTCTAAGGCTGGGTGCGGAAAAGGTCTATATCGTCTACCGCCGCAGTATGGACGAACTCCCCGCCCGGCGCGAGGAGGTCGAACACGCGATGGAGGAGGGGATCGACTTCCGCCTTCTCACCAACCCGGTCCGCATCCTCGGCTATCAAAACGAAAACGACCGGCGCGATCCGAAAAACGGGTTCGTCACCGGGATCGAGTGCGTCAGAATGGAGCTCGGCGAGCCCGACGCTTCGGGCAGACGCTCGCCCGTCGAGATCCCCGATTCTGCGTTTACCCTCGACGTCGACGCAGTCGTGATGTCGATCGGCACCAGCCCCAACCCGCTGATCAAATCGACCACCGAGGGGCTTACCGTCAACCGCCGCGGCGGGATCGTCGTGGAGGAAGCGACGGGTCTTACCTCGAAGCCCGGGGTCTACGCCGGGGGCGACGCCGTGACCGGCGCCGCGACCGTCATCCTCGCGATGGGCGCCGGCAAGACCGCCGCCGCCGCCATCCACGCCTCGCTCTCGGATAACGCCTGAACGACTTTTGATTTTTAACTGACGGAGGTACGGGAAATGTCGTGGCTCTACGCGCTCGAAACGCTCCGGCACGCAGCCCCCTGGCTCGCCTCGATCTTCTCCTTCATTACCTATCTCGGCGGCGAAGCGGTATTCTTCGCCGTCGGGCTGTTTCTCCTTTGGTGCGTCGACAAACGGGAGGGATTCTACGTCCTCTCGGTCAGCTTCATCGGGACGGTCGTGAACCAGACCCTGAAGATCCTCTGCCGCGTTCCCCGTCCGTGGGTGCGCGACCCGAACTTCACGATCTGGGAGGGCGCACGCGCCGAAGCGACGGGATACTCTTTCCCGTCGGGACACAGCCAGAACGCGGTCGGCGTCTTCGGCGCGATCGCCCTTTGGAACCGCAAAAAACGGGCGGTTTTGATCGTTTTCCCGATCCTTGCCGTCCTCGTACTGTTCTCGCGGATGTTCCTCGGCGTACACACTCCCGCGGACGTGTTCGTCGGGGCAGGAACGGCGCTGCTCCTGATCTTCCTCGTCTACCCCGTCTTTTCCCGCGATCGGGGACGGCGGGCGCTGGTTTCGTGGGTGAGTTTTCTGCTCGCTCTCTCGCTCGGCTATCTGCTTTTCGTTTTGCTCTATCCTTTCCCCGCCGAAACCGACCCCGCCAACCTCGCCGACGCGCAAAAGAACGCCTGGTCGCTTGTCGGCTCGGTCTCCGGGATGCTCGTGTTTGCCCTGATCGAACCCCGTTTTATCAACTACAAGACCGAGGCGCCCCTGCCCGCGCAGATCGTCAAACTGCTCGGCGGACTGGCTCTCGCGCTCGGTCTGAAAGAGGGGCTGAAACCGCTTTTTTCGCTCCTCTTCGGCGCCGCGCTTTTCCCGAATGCGATCCGCTACTTTATCGTCGTGATCGCGGCGGGACTGCTCTGGCCGCTCGCCTTCCCCACCCTCTCGAAGATCGGCGCGAAAAAAGCGCGGACCGAAAACGATGAACAAAGCCCCTCCCTGACGGAAGGGACGAGAAAGGATAACCAATAAAATGAAACTCAACGAAAACGTCAAGATCTGCTTCCTCGGGGACAGCATCACGGAGGGCGCGGGCGCGTCCTGCCGTGAAAACTGCTTCGTCTCGGTCTTCGGACGGAAAACGGGGGCGGTTGTCAAAAACTTCGGTATCGGCGGCACCCGCATCGCCCGCAAGGAGACCCCGAGCAACAATCCCAAATTCGACCAATGCTTCCTTGACCGGGTGGACGAAATGGACGAAGACGCCGACGCCGTGGTCGTGTTCGGCGGCACCAACGACTTCGGACACGGCAACGCCAAGCTCGGAACGCCGTCGGATCCCGCGACCGAGGAATACACCTTCTACGGCGCCATGCGTTCGCTCTGCCTCCGCCTGATCCGCCGCTATCCGACCAAACCCATCGTCTTCCTGACCCCGCTCCACCGCAAGAGCGAGGACGCGACGGTAAACGAGATCAAGATCCCCTGCCGGCCTCTTTGCGACTACGTGGCGGTCATCCGCGAGGTCTGTGCGGGATACTCGATCCCGGTGCTCGACCTCTTCGCCGCGGCGGGAATCCAGCCCAAGATCGAGGAACAGAGAGCCGCTTACTGCCCCGACGGTCTGCATCCGAACGACCGCGGCGCGGAGCTGCTCGCGGACAAGATCATCGCGTATCTTTCGGCGCTTTAAGATCTCCCGACTCCCTCTCCCGAACGGCGTCCGCCGCCGTTCGGGAGTTTTTTATATGTGCGCGCGGGCTTGACATCGAGTGAAAAAAAGTATATAATTTGCATAGAATTACATTTCCAGGCGCAAGCCGGAAAGGGTGCGTAATGAATTTTCTTCAGGAAGGGTTCCTCGCCCGGATCCTCGCGTCGGGCACGGCGGGGGACGAACTGTTTTTCTTTTTCATCAAGCCGGTCTCCATCCTGCTCTGCTGCGTGGTGATCCCCTATCTGCTCGGCAGCGTGAACAGCGCTATCATCGTCTCGAAAATGCTGTTCCGCGACGACGTTCGCGGACACGGGAGCGGCAACGCCGGCGCGACCAATATGTACCGCACCTTCGGCGCGAAGGGAGCGATCCCGACGGTCGCGGGCGACGTACTGAAGAGCTTTCTCGCGGTCTTTATCGGCGGGCTCTGCTGCGGGTTCAATCAGATCGGCGGTTTTTCGTTCGAGCCCGCCGATCCCGCGCTCTTCGTCCTTTCGGTCGGGGCGAACCCGATCGTCGTCGGCACCTACCTCGCCGGCGTGTTCTGCATCCTCGGGCACGTGTTCCCGGTCTTTTACCGCTTCAAGGGCGGCAAGGGCGTTCTCTCCTCGTTCATCGTCGCCCTGATGCTCAACCGCTGGCTTGCCCTGCTCCTGTTTTTGATCTTCGTTATTATCGTGGCGTTCACCCGCTATATCTCGCTCGGGTCAACGGTCGGCGCGGCGCTCTATCCCGTTTTCCTCTCCCCCGTCTTCCGCGCCTTTTTCAACGGGGTCCAACCGCCTCTCTATATCGTTCTGTTCGGCTTTTTCATCGCCGGTATCATCGTTTTGAAACACATTCCGAACATCAAGCGGATCATGGATCACGAGGAATCGAAGTTCACTTTCCGCCGTCCGCCGGTCAGCGGCGACGCATACGAACAGACGGAGGAAAAGCATGACGAAAAGTAAGCGGGACAGTATGGCGGAACTTGTCCTTTTGACGGCGGAGCGGGAACAACTCCGCCGTTTCGTGCTCTCAAAGCCCGCAAACGCAAGCCTCCCGAAGAAGGTCTCGGCGCGCCTGTCGGTCAAACGCGGGCGCAAGATCCTCTTTTTCGAGGAGGCGTATCCCGGCGGACGGGTGCGCCAGTTCGCCCTCTCGCCGGAAGAGATCGTCCCGACCCTGCCGGGAATGATGGAAAACTATCTGCAGGCGGATCTTTCGACCCCCGTCGGGGACGTCGTTCTCCTGCGCTCGAAGAAGGGGACCGAGACCCTCCGCGGGGAAGCGAATCTCCGCCGGGCTCTGGATGAAAGCGACGGCGCGCCGCTGCTCTCGACGATCACCCAACTCGACCGTGAACCCAAACGGATCCTCTCGGGCAGCGAGCCGTTTCTTTACGCCCTCGGGGTCTCGGACGAACGCGGGCGGGTCCACGACAAGCGACAGCCGAAATTCCGGCAAATCAACCGCTTTCTCGAACTGGTCTCGGATATCTACCCCGAGCTGCCGTCGGGCGACGCGCCTCTGCTCGTCTACGATCTCTGCTGCGGCAAGAGTTATTTAAGTTTCGCTCTCTATCACTACCTGACCGCCGTCAAGGGGCGCCGGGTCGAGATGCTCTGCGCCGATCTGAAAGCAGACGTGATCGATTTCTGCCGTGGGGTCGCCCGCGACGCGGGATTCCTTGCCGAAAACGACGGTTGCGGGATGATCTTCCGCGCTATGGATATCCGGCTGATCCCCCGCGACAGACGCCCGGACCTCGTGGTCTCGCTCCACGCCTGCGACGTAGCGACCGACGTCGTGCTCAATACCGCTGCGGCGCTGCGGGCGAAGACCGTGCTCTCCACTCCCTGCTGCCACCGCTATCTCGACCGCAAGATCAAGGCGCCCGAGCTCGCGTTCGTTACGCGCCACCCGAAACTGCGCGGCAAACTGGCGGAGGCGCTGACCGACGCCCTGCGGTGTCTCCGACTGGAGGCGGCGGGGTACGAGGTGACGGCGGCGGAACTGGTCGACCCCGACGACACCCCGAAGAACACGGTCATCCGGGCGGTTTTGCGGGAGGACCCCGGGAAGATGAAGACCGCCGCGGAAAACTACGAAGCGGCGAAAAAGTTTGTCCTCGCCGACGGCGCCAACGATTATCTGACCGATATTTGAGAGGGGGAAAACCATGACCGAATACCTGACTTCCTCCCCCGAAGAGACCGAAGCCGCAGGAGAAAAACTCGCCGCGGCGGTGTCAAATCGTCCCTTCGCCTTCGTCGCCCTCTACGGGGAACTCGGCGTGGGGAAAACCGCGTTCGTGCGGGGCTTTTGCCGCGTTTTCGGGATCGACCGGGTCAAAAGCCCGACCTTCACCGTGGTCAACGAATACCGCGGGACGAAAAACGTGTTCCATATGGATCTCTACCGGCTGCGGGACGAGGACGATCTTCTCTCGGTCGGCTTCGACGATTATCTCGGGCGGCGGGGATACGTGCTCTGCGAATGGAGCGAAAAGATCCCCTCTGCGATCCCCGACGACGCGATCCGCGTGACAATCTCCAAGACCGACGGCGAAAACGGGCGGAAGATCACGGTCGAGGGCTGCCCCGAACTATCGTAAAGGAGAAAAAGAATGTACGTGCTTGCTCTTTCCTGCCCCGCGAAGGGCGCGTCGGCGGCGGTGCTGTCGGACGGCGAGGTTCTTTCGACCTTCTCCGCGGGCGACGCTATGACCGGCAGCGAACTGCTGCTCCCGATGGCGGAATCGGCTCTCCGCTCCGCGGGGATCGCGATGCGCGACGTGGACCTCTTCGCCGTGACGGCGGGACCCGGCTCGTTTACCGGGGTGCGGATCGGGGTGGCGCTGGTCAAGGGGCTCGCCTTCGGGCGGGGCGCCGTCTGCTGCGGGGTCAGCACGCTCGAAGCCCTCGCCGAGAACGTTCTGCCCCTTCCGGGTCTCGTTTGTCCCGTGATGGACGCCCGCCGCGGCGAGGTCTATACCGCGCTGTTTGAATCGAAGGACGGGAAAACGACCCGCCTACTCCCCGATTCGGCGCTCCCCGCAACCGAGCTTGCCGCGCTGATCGCCCGCGATCATCCGGGACAGCCGGTGATGCTGGTCGGGGACGGCGTTTCGGTCGCGAACCCCGCGTTTGAAGCGGCGGGGATCCCTCTCACGCCGTTGCCCGACGTTCTGCTCCCCCACTCCGCGGTCTCCTGCGGACGGGTCGCGCTCCGTCTGGAGCAGGCAGGGGGCGCCGTCGACGCGGACTCTCTTGCCCCCGTATATCTCCGCGAATCGCAGGCGGAGACCACCCGCCGCTTCGGCGGAAAATGACGAAAAACAACCGAAAGGACGGATAGAATACAATGAAAAGAACCATCTTCATCGGCGCGGACAGCGCCGGATTCCCCCTCAAGGAGGAACTGAAAAAGCACCTGATCGAAACCGGCTGGACCGTGACCGACCTCGGCACCGACAGCACGGCGTCCTGCCACTACCCGCTCTTCGCCGCGGCGGTCTGCCGCGAGGTGCAGAAGGACCCGGACAACCGTTTCGGCGTTCAGATCTGCGGGACCGGTATCGGGATGAGTATGTGCGCGAACAAGTTCGACGGCGTCCGCGCCGCGCTCTGCTCAGACACCTACAGCGCCCGCCTGACCCGCAACC
>JAGCYR010000134.1 GCA_017960705.1 Clostridia bacterium
CCGCGGGGACGGTCAAGGGAGAGGTGACCGAGAGTAAAGCGGCGAAAACCGAGCAGACGGTCAGGCGGCGGAGCGTTTCACTGCGTTTGGTCACGATCCCGCCTCCCCGTGGACGCTGACCTCGCCCGAAAAGAGGGTCTCACGGTCTCCGTTTTCGCGTTCGATCACCAGTTCCCCGCGGTCGTTGATCTCTTTTGCCGTCGCGCGGAAGGATTCGTCCCCGCGGGTCACGGTCACTCTTTTCCCGAGCAGGACCGAGCGGCGCCGGGATTCGGAGAGGATCTCGGGGGACAACGGTTCTTTTGCCGCGGCTTCGATCGCGCGGACGGTTTTGGCGATCAGGGTCGCCCTGTCGGGGATCCGTCCGCCCTCGCGCTCGACCGTCGTCGCGATCCCGTCGAGCTCCTCCGGGAGTTCCCCCGAAAGATCGATCCCGACGCCGACCGCCACGTATTCGGGCGTTCCGCTCTCCAGATCCGCCGTCGCCTCGCAGAGAATGCCGACGAACTTCTTTCGGTTCAGGTACAGGTCGTTGACCCACTTGATCCCAACCTCCAGCCCGGTCTCGGCTTCGAGCGCCCGCGCACAAGCGACGGCGACCGCCCCGGTCAAAGCGGAGACCTCGGAGAGCGGGAGTTTCGGACGGAGCAGCAAGCTGAAATAGACCCCGCCCGCGGGGGACGCGAAACTCCGCCCGCGGCGACCGCGACCTTCGGTCTGTTTTTCCGCGACGCAGAGGGTCCCCGTCGGGGCTCCGGCGGCGGCAAGTTCTTTAAGATCGGTATTGGTCGAACCGGTCTCGGGAAAAAAGACCACGCGCCGCCCCTCCCCCGCAAAAGCGCGGAGAAGCGAGACCTCGTAGGCGCGTTCCCCCTCGGCCATCAGACGGTAGCCGCTCCGCGGATCGCCCGGGATCACGTAGCCGTCCGCGCGAAGCGTGGTGATCTGCTTCCAGACCGCCGTCCGCGTCACGCCGAGCGACGAGGAGATCTCCGCGCCCGAAACGACCTCCTCTTGCGCGAGCGCCCGAAGGATCTTTTCCCGGTTGGGATTGTTCTTCATCCTACCGCCTCCTTTCCTGTTTCCGGCGACGATTATAACACGCCGGAGATAGTTTGTCAACCGATTTTATAAAAAGGTTTACGAAAGGGCAAAAAACGTCCCGGGACTTCCCTTTCGGTGATCCCGGGAGTTTATTCTTCGACAGCGCCCGCAGCCACCTGCGCCATCGCGTCGTCGAGCACGCCCTGCACCCGGTCGAAGAATCCGAGCGCCTCGATCCGGCGGTAGACCTCGCGCCCGATCGCGATATAGCCGGCGCGGTTCAGGGTGTACGGGTAGCGGGAGATATTGTTGAGGTCGCGGAGCGATACCGGGACCGCGCCCGTCGGCAGAACGGCGCGGTCGGCGGAAGTGGGAGTGATACCCGCGGCTTCCAGCCCGTACTGGTTGAGATATTCGCGCGCGTTCAGATAGTGATCCCCGAACGCCGCTTCGAACGCCGCTTCCTCGGCGGCGGTGCTGTCGATCCGCCCGATCACGAGGTAGTAGCCCTCTGCGTAGAGTTCCTTGTCTTCGAGCAACGCGAGATTTTGTTCGATCAGTTCGTCGATCGAATCGTAGCCGCCGTTCATACCGGAAAGCCATACGATCGGGAACATTTCGCGGTTCTCCTGCGATTGCCGCGTGACCATCCGCGTTCCCGCCGGGAAGGTCGTTTCCTCCCCCGCCTCGCTTCGAACGAAGAGATACTCGATCGGGTCGCTCGACGTGACGGGCTGGATGGTCCCCGCGACCCGGGTCCCGGTCTCCTCGTCAAGGAGCAGGACCTGCTCGTTCCGCTTGTTCCCGCCGACGAGGGGATAGATGTAGTCGCCGCGCTCGGACTGAAAACTGATCCGGACGTTGTAGCACCCCGCCGGAACCGTGACCGGCTCGGTCAGAACGATCTTGTACGCGCCGTCCATCGAAAGAGTGGTGGCGGTCGATTCTCCCGCGACGCCGTACCGCGCGATGGTCACGACCGGCAGGGCGTAGCGCTTTTCGTTGGTATGTACGATCCGCTTGAATTCCGACGCGACCGCGTCCTCAAAACGGAAGGGATTCAGAATGTAGTCGGACACCATCTGCTGCAGGGCGAGACCGTAGTCGGTCTTGTTGCCCCCGACCGCGGCGGTCAGATCGTCGCCGAGAAGCAGGAAGCCCGGCATCGCCTGATGCGAAAGTTCTTTCGCCTCCTCGTAGATCCCGTCGAGCCGTTTGAGTTCCGCCCGTTCCCGCTTCGCTTCGTCCATACGGAACTGCTCGTTGTTCTCGCGGGCTGCGGTCGCCTGTTTCGCCTCGACCGTTCCGACGACGACGCCGGCGACGATCGCGAAGATCACCATAAAGACGGCAAGGACGACCAAAACCGATTTCGGTCCCATTTCACGGAGTTTTCTGAACATTTTCCCCTGCCCCCTTTCCCGGACGCGGCGTTTCCCGCGCGCCCGTGGTGATGATAAAAAGATACAGCGTCGTTATTGTAAATATAACATAAATACGGGGAATTGTCAACCGTTTTTCGGAAAAGTGACGAAAAAACGCAAAAATCGCGACAATACGGGGCAAAGGGACGGGAAAAGCGACCGAATGATGGATTCGGACGCGCCCTCGGCGCTACCGGCGGCTCTCGCTCCACGGCGCGGGGAGCCGCTTTTGGCTGGGGTAGCTGGATTCGACGCGCTCCTTCGGGCGCTACCAGCGGCTCTCGCCCCACGGCGTAAAAAGGAGAACCGTATCGGATGGCGAGCGCCCGGGAGTTTTCGTCGCTCCGCGCCGAAAACTCGGCTGGTCCGATATAAGCGATATAAGCGGACCCATTCAAAAGCGACTCTCCGCGCACAAGGCGCGGGGAGCCGCTTTTGGCTGGGGTAGCTGGATTCGGACCAGCGAATGCAGGAGTCAAAGTCCTGTGCCTTACCGCTTGGCTATACCCCACCGAACGGATGTAGTATAGCACATCTTCGGGGGAAAGTCAAGGGAAAAATCACGGCGTCGGGAGAATCGGAAAAAAGGGTCAACGCGTGATCGAAGCCCAATCGATCGGAGCGACGCCGTTGGCTTCGAGAAACGCGTTTGCGCGGGAGAAATGACGGCAGCCGAAAAAGCCGTTGTACGCCGAGAGCGGGCTCGGGTGCGCCGACTCGAGGATCAGATGGCGGGGGTTGGTGATCAGCGCCTTTTTCGAGCGGGCGTTCGATCCCCAGAGCAGAAAAACGATCGGGTGATCCGCGCCGTTCAGCGCGCGGATGATCGCGTCGGTCAGGGTCTCCCAGCCGTGCCCTTTGTGGCTCTGCGGCTGCCCCTCCCGCACGGTTAGGGTCGTGTTCAGGAGCAAAACCCCCTCTTTTGCCCACGGCGTGAGGTCACCCGTCGGCGGTTCGGGCATACCGATATCGGTTTGCAGTTCCCGAAAAACGTTCTTCAGCGACGGCGGCGGTTCGACCCCGGGACGCACCGAAAAGCAGAGCCCGTGCGCCTGTCCCGCGCCGTGGTAGGGATCCTGCCCGAGGATCACGCACTTGACCTTTTGGAACGGCGTGATCTTCAGCGCGTTGAAAATGTCGTACATACCCGGATAGATCCGGCGGGTGCGGTATTCCTCTTTCAGGAATTCGCGCAGTTTGAGATAGTAGGGAGACGAAAACTCGGAGGCGAGGATCCCGTCCCAGTCGTTGCCGATATTGACCATATTCCGCCCTCCTTTTTCTCCATTGTAGCACGGAGGACGAAAAAAAGCAACCGCTCACGCGAAACTCGTCTCGATGACCCGCGGGCAGGCGGCGGGAGAGTAGCGCCAGACGTCGATATGGAAGACCCGCTTCGGATCGGTGAAGTAGCGCGGCGGGCGGCGGTACGCCGGGTCGTTCCGGTCGTTTTCGCCGTCGACCGGTTCCCTGCCCGCGTCGATGATGATGAGCTTCACCTTCATCTTTTCGGGGATGATGCTCTTTACGTAGACGGCGACCGAGCGGTCGATCACGACTCCCTCTCTCGGTTCGGCGAGCCCCGCGAGGTTGGGGGTCAGTTCGACGAACACGCCGTAGCTTTCGATGCTCCGGACGACACCCGTGACCGTCTCTCCCGGGGTGAAGAGCGCGGCGTTCTCCTCCCACGTGCCGTAGAGTTCGCGCTGGGAGACGAAGATGCGCCCCTCGGGATCGATGCTTTTGACCACAACCGGGATCCGGTCGCCCGGCGAGAAGCGGACGCGGGGATGCGAGATCCGCGAGACCGAGATCGAGTCGATCGAGAGCAGCGAGACGATCCCGCACCCGATATCCGCGAACGCCCCGAAGCATTCGAGATGCGTGACAGCTGCGGGGATGACGTCGCCGCGGGTTAAGAGCGAAACGTACTCCCGATAGCATTCCTCCTGCGCCGACCGTCTGGACAGGATCGCTACGGGTTCCCCGTCGGGTCCCTCCCGAAATCCCGCGATCTGAAAACAGACCGGCTTGCCCACCCTCGTCAGGATCGCGATATCCTTGACCGGCTCGCCGGGCCGGGTCCTGACCGCTTCCTCCCGCGGCATAATGCCCGTGATCCCGCAGAGATCGAAATGCAGATTGAAATCGCCGTCGCAGAGCAATGCGAACGATTCAAGGATCTTTCGTTTTTCGTACGCCCGCTCGAGCGAGCGCAAAGACGACAGGTATTCCCGATTCTCGTAATCCCGGATCAGTTCCCCTTCGGGGAGATAACGGTTGTTCATATCGCACCTCTTTTTCGTTCCTCGTTTTTTCGGGTCGCCCCGTTCGGTACATCCTATGCGAAGACAGTGTGCGACAGAACCGTTATCATCCCAAACGAAAACGGCGCCCGCAAGGGCGCCGCAGGAATGGAATCTCGGGTCAAAAACCGATCTTGAGCAGAATCGGCATCATGGGACGGACCGGGGTCTTCACACGGCAGCAACCGCGGTCAAACGCGTATTTCACGGGACGGAACCGTCCGTCGGGATACAGGAGAGCGACCGACTTCGGCGGCGTTTCCATACGAAGAGCGAGTGCGTCGTCGCAATCGAGCCCAAGCGGGTACGCCGAAGCGAACAGCGAGCCGTCGGGGAGATACCCGGCTCGGAAGCAGATCTCTGCGTCGCCGTCCGTATAGATCGGCAACACGCCCGCCTCGGAGAGCAGGGCAACCAGCTGACTCTTTCTCGTTTCGTTCAGAAACGCGAAACCCTCGGAATAATTGAACTCGGCGTGCGGAGTACCGCAGAACACGACCGACAGCCCCTCTTTGCGTTTTAAGACCGTGACGGCGGGGGAAAGGATCCGCACGTGTCCGCAGTCGTTTTCGTAGTTGTAAGAGAGGACCCGGACCGCTTTGTTTTTGACGGTCAGTTTTTTCGGTTTTTTCTGAGCGGTACAGGCTACTTGCCCCTCAAGATCAAAGCACTCGCCCGAGACACGCCCCGGGTCGTCGGAGACGGTCACGCCGAACAGTTCCCCATAGCCCCGCCTTACCAGTTCCGCGGCGGCAACGCCGTCGGCAAAGACCGAACCACAGGCGAACGCCTCCTCAATCTTTTCGTCGGAAAGATCGGCGGCAAGAGTCCCCTCGAAGAAGGTCGCACCGGAGAAAGTCTCCGAAAAATAGAACGGCAGTCCCATCCGTTCGAGATTCTCTGTTACGAAACAGTTGTCGTGCCATCTGCTCCCGTAGCGTTCGGCGCGAAAATCGTAATGTTCCTGCTCGATGAACGCGCTGTTCATCCCGATCCAGCGGATCTTGCGGGCGAGTTTGGCTATGCGTTCGTAGAGTTTGACGTTTTGAGAAAGGATCTCGCGAAACGCCCTGCCCGACTCCGGCTCGAACGCGGTAAAGCGGGTCAGCCAGTGCTTCGCGCCGTTCATCCCCTCGAGCAACGAGGAGACGTAGTGGGCGTGCAGGTACGCCGCGCTCTTGGCGTAGCGGTTGAAGGGGATGGTATCGGTCTCTGCAAGTACGTATTTGATCCCGTGCTTTTTCAGGCGCGCAGAGCAGATCGCCCCCTGCCGCATACCGTTGCTGAAACCGCGATGTGTGATGGGGGCGTAGCACCCGTTCGGGGCGCGAACGACGGTCGGATTGTTCTTGCCCGCGAAGATCGGGTTGGTAAAGATCACCGAGTCGCAGAAATGTCCCGACGTGCAGTTGATCCCTTGAATGGTCGGATCAATTTCGTCAATTGCCTCCCGGAACGCCTTCGCCGCCTTGATCAGCGTATCCCTCTGGATCTCCTCAAACAAGAGCGCCTGCGGGTCGAGGAAAGGCGCCTTCAGAATGGCTTCGCGTAGCTCGTCTTTTGTGTAATTCGTTCCCGCGCGGCGGTTGAACTCCGCGACGTGATAGGGGCAGACGCACCCCCGTCCCGGACGGACGATCATCCGAAAATCGTCGTCGAGCATAATCGCCTTGGGGCGTTCCTTCGCCAAAGTGCGTAAAACCCCCCGGAAATGCTCGATGAAACGCAGGTCCTCGGGACAGTAGACCGGGACGGATTCCCCATCTGTCAGATTTTCGTAACGCGTATACGGCGCGAGCACGAGGTCGTAGCCGTGCCCGAGCGACGCCTGCACGAGGATCCCCGAGGGGACGCCTTCCCTTTCGAGCACGTCACGGTAGCGGGCGTAGGACTTTGCGTACGCCCCCGCCTTGTCTCTCTCCGGGTCGCCCTCCGGGACCAGCACCATTTCAAAGAGGGGCATCGTGATAACGCCCTTCCGATAAAGGTCGACGATATCCGCACACCGCTCGGCGAAATGATCCTCTTTGAGCGGGGTGACGGAATAGGAATACAGCATCTCTTTCTCCTTTCGGTTCGGACCGTAGCGGGGAGAGATCACGTTTCTTTTGCGCGGTAGGAATCGACCTTTTCGGCAAGGAACCGGGCGCGATCCGCCATAAAGCGGGCGACCGTGGGATAGAACTCGGGCTCGAAGGGGATGAAGGTGTTGTCGGACTCGAGGGTGAAGTCGCCCTTGTAGTCGATCTCGCCGAGCGCGCGGCAGACGAGATCCCATTTGATCTTGCCGAAACCGGGGAGCACGTGCAGATCGTTGACGTAATCGACGTCGTGGACGTGCAGGGCGCCGAGGCGGTCGTGCCCGATGATCCGGATCGCGTCTTCGGGCTCGCGGTTGCAGAGCGGAACGTGTCCGATATCGAGGCAGACCGTGAAGTGGTCGGGGTCGTCGAGCGCGTCAAAGATGTTTGCAAGCTCTTTCGGGTCGGCGCAGATATCGTCGACGATATGGCGGCTGACGGGATTGTACTGCCACATATTCTCGATCGCGACCTTGACGCCGTATTTCTCCGCGAGAGGGGTCAAACTGCGGTAGAACCCGACGTTGAGGTCGAAGATCTCCTTTTCGTGCCCGTAGTAGCGCCCCGGCTGCAGCGGGTGGACGACCATCTGCTTCACGCCGAAGTTCGAGACGATCTCGAAAATGCGCCAAAACTCGGGCTGAAAGACCCGGACGAACTTCTGATAGCCGAAGGGCGCGTGCGCCTGATTGAACACGACGCCGAAGCTCTTCGCGATCGCTTTCGCCTCTTCCTGCTCCTTTTTGGTCGGCAGTTCTTCGAACTTGTCGACGTTCAGCGAGAGGTCGAGCGCGGGATAACCCGCTTCACAGAGCAGTTTGACCCCCTGCGGGAGTCCGAACACCTCCACCGGGCGCTGCGTTTGGGTTGCAAAAATCATGTTGTTTTCTCCTATCTCTTTCCCTTCCCGCGGGGAGGGAGTTGTCGTACGTATTGTCAGAGGGGCTTACGCTTGACGATCTTCGGGGCGTTGTCAAGCAGTTCTTTCATCAACCGGGCGTCGTTTTGGCTGAAGATCGGAACGGCGTCCGCAAGCCCGATCGCGGAGCAGATGTGGCGGTGGAAACTGACCACCAGGTTGTTCCCGTTGACGTCGCCCTCCTTCAGCCCGAGCGAGACCGGGGTGCCGTAGATGGTCGGGGAGGATCCGCTCTGCAAAAAACTGTACGAGCCGTCCTCGCAGCGGTACTTGCCGAGCGAGCATTTCACCGCGTCGAGCATCCCGATAATATTGTCGCGGATCAGGGCGTCGTAGACGGCGGTGCTCTCTTTGTTTCCGCAGGCATTCAGGTTGACACGGAGGGTTCCGAGGGTCGCCCACGGATTGAAAATGTAGGTCACGCGGACGCCGGGATCGCGCGACAAGATCGCCTTGATCGCGTTCTCCGCCATCTTCGCGGGACAGGGGACGGGGCGCTTTGCCTCGTTATACATGATCATCAGCTTGTAGGCGCAGGTGTAGAGACCGTAGGGGGTTTCGTCCTCGGGGGTCTCTTTCAGGTTGTAATAGAGGTCCTTTTCGGCGTCGTAGCCCGTCACCCAGAGCCCGTAGTCGGGGTTCATTCTCTCGTCGAGGACGTCGAGGACGGTATCGAGCACTCCCGCCGCCTCGAAGGTCGTGGTCTGCGTCTGGAGCGTGTTCGACCAGCTCTCGCAGGAGCGGGTGCGGAACAGTTCGTTGACGTACGCGGTGACCGATCGGGCGTTCGGTTCCCATTCGCGCGCCTGGGTCTTTTCCTCGGTTTTAGCGGTCTCTATCGCGCGGTCGAGCGCGGTCGGGTAGAGCGGGTTTGCGTGCAGCCACCGGAGCACCGCGTTCGCCCAATCAAGGTCGCGGGTGTAGCGCATCAC
>JAGCYR010000135.1 GCA_017960705.1 Clostridia bacterium
GCAGGCGGGGAAGGGGTTGCAGATGAAGATCACGTTTCTCGGCACGAGCCACGGGATCACCGAAAAGAACGCGTTTTGCTCGTCGGCTCTGGTGACGGTCGGCGCGGCGCGGTATCTTGTGGACGTCGGGGCGCCGGTCGACACCCTGCTCGCGAATCTCGACGTACCGCTCCGGGACCTTCGCGGCGCGTTCATCACGCACCCGCATCAGGATCACTACGTGGGGCTGGCGCAGCTGACTTATACGGTGGAGGATTTCGGGCGGTTTCTTGACGTCGCGTTCCCGGTGCTTGCCCCGGAGGGGATCGATTTTGCCGCGCTGAACGTATTTCTCTGGGGGGACGCGCGCGGGCACGACCGCTACCGCGTCGAGAACCCGCCCGAGCGTCGGATCCGCTTCCGGGTCTATCCCGACGCGCCAGCGGAGGGCTCGGTGATCTTTGACGACGGCGCGCTCCGGGTCACGGCATACCCCGTCCGGCACATCCCGCACAGCCACGCGTTCCTGCTCGAAGCCGAGGGGAAGCGGGTCGTATTTACCGGGGATCTTTTGCGGGATCTTTCGGATTATCCGAAACTCGTTACCGACCCCGGCGCAGCCCCGCTCGATCTGGTCGTAACAGAGGCGGCGCACGTACGTCTCAACGATCCCGACACCCCGAGGATCCTCGGAAGAAGCCGGACGCGGGTCCTCGTCATCTCCCACCGCGCCCCCGGTCGAAACCCGCTCTCCGCCGTGGAGGAGCTCGCAAAACAGATCGCCCCGATCAAGGTGATCGCCGCGTACGACGGGCTGGAGACGGAGATTTAACAGAACGAATACAACGCCCGCTTTCGATTACGGAAAGCGGGCGTTTTTCGTTACGGGCATTTGGGTTTGGAGTGGCAGAAGAGGGCGACGAGGTAGCCGAAGCAGAGCGCAGCGGCGGTTCCCCCCGAAGCGGCGGAGAGCCCTCCCGTGAGCGCGCCGAGCAGACCGGTCTCCGAGACGGCTTCGCGCACGCCGCGGGCGACGTTCCCGCCGAAGCCGATCAAGGGGACGGTGATCCCGCACCCGGCGAAGTCCGCGAGCGGCTCGAACAGCCCTACGGCGCCGAGCGCCACCCCGAGCACGACGTAGACCACGAGGATCCGCGCCGGGGTCATTTTGGTCAGGTCGATGAGTAGCTGCGCGAGAAGACAGACCAGCCCCCCGACAAGGAACGCTAACAGATAATCGAGCGGAGCGCCGAGCATTATTTTTCACCTCCCGTTTTCCCCGATTCCAGAACGACCAGGGGCGCGATCCCGCGGATCGATTCTCCCTGCAAAAGACACGACGGACTCATCAGGGCGCCGGTCGCGAGGAACAGGATCCGGTTGAGTTCCCCGCGTTCGAGGGCGGGCAAAAACAGCGACGCGAGCACCGACGCGCTGCATCCGCAGCCCGAACCCCCCGCGTGCACGTCGGTTTTCAGGGGGTCGAAGAGCAAAACCCCGCAGTCCCGGTGCCGCCCCTGCAGATCCAGACCGTTTTCACGAAGCAGTTCCAGAAGGAGCGCCGACCCTTCCGCGCCGAGGTCCCCGGTCACGATCCGGTCGAAGTCGGACGGGCTTTCCCCCGAGAGGGAGAAATAGCGCAGGATCGTGTCGGCGGCGGCGGGCGCCATCGCCGCGCCCATATTCGCGCCGTCGGTCACCCCGCTGTCGAGCGCGGCGCCTGGAAGGCAAGCCGTGATCCGCGGAGCGGACGGGGGAGAGAAGGGTTCGCTTGCGTGGCAGAGCAGAAACGCGCCGCCCGCCGTCGCTGTCCACTGGGCGGTCGGGGAGCGCTGTCCGCCGTACTCGAGGGGCAGCCGGAACTGGCGCTCCGCCGCCGCGTTGTGCGAGGTGGTGACGACCGCCGCGCGGGAGAGCGCGGGGGAGGCGGAGAGGGCAAGAGAGGCGAGCAAAAGCCCCTCGCCCGACGTCGAACAGGCGCCGTAGAGCCCGCAGTAGGGGATCCCCGCCGCAGCGCATCCGCCGGACGAGGCGACGCATTGGTTCTGCAGGTCTCCCGCGAAGAGCAGGTCGATCGCGTCCTGACTTTCCCCGGCGCGGGCGAGCGCGAGATTCAGGACGGTGCGGGAGAGGGACTCCTCGCTCTGCTCCCAGGTGTCGGCGCCGAAGCGGTCGGTTTCGTCGTGGAAATCGAAGAGGGCGCCGAGGGGTCCGTCGGACTCGGTTCCGCCGACGGCGGAGGCGCGGGCGTAGATCGAAACGGGGACGGGAAAGCGGATGACGGTTCGCATAAGACCTCCTTACGAAAAGAGCGCGACGACGTAGTGGATCACGCCGTAGAGCGCGCCGGAGAGGACGGCGTAGAGCAGCACGGGCCCCGCCACCGTGAAGATCTTGGCGCCCACCCCCATCACCAGCCCCTCGCTCTTGTTGTCGAGGGCGGGGGAGACCACGGCGTTCGCAAAGCCGGTCACCGGGACCAGCGTACCGGCGCCCGCGATCCGTGCGATCGAATCGAAAACGCCGATCCCGGTGAGCAGGGCGGAAAGGAAGATCAGCGTGACCGCGACCAGCGTCCCGGCGTCGCGCTCGGAGAGCCCGGCAAAGAGATAGAGCGAGAGCAAGAGTTGTCCGAGCGTACAGATCCCGCCCCCGAAGAGATACGCGAAAAAGCAGTTTTTGACGACGGGCGATTTGGATTCGCGCTCCTTCACCCGTTCGAGATAGCGGCGGCGGTCGAAGTTCATCCTGTCCTCCGGATCCTTTTTTCTCTATGATCCCCCGCAAAGCCCGCGCTATACGCCGCTCCCCGAAAGATGCGCTTTTTCTGCGCAAGTCCTTGACAAATCATAAGAGAGAAAATATAATATATATTCGGAAAAATACGTGATACCGGTTTGACGCCGGAGAAGGACAAACAGATATGAAATGGACCTCGCTTAACGATCTTCGCGAAAAGTACCTCTCGTTTTTCGAGAGCAAGGGGCATCTCCGCCTGCCGAGCTTCCCGCTCGTGCCGATCGGGGACAAGTCGCTTCTGCTCATCAACTCGGGCATGGCGCCGATGAAGAAATTCTTTACCGGCGAGGAGGAGCCGCCGAGAAGACGGGTGACCACCTGCCAGAAGTGCATCCGCACGCCCGACCTGGAGCGCGTGGGACACACGGCGCGGCACGGCACCTTCTTCGAGATGCTCGGCAACTTCTCGTTCGGGTACTACTTCAAGCGCGAGGCGATCCCGTGGGCGTGGGAGTTCCTGACCTCGCCGGACTGGCTCGCGATCCCGCAGGAGCTGCTCTGGCCGTCGGTCTACGAGGGCGACGACGAGGCGTTCGAGCTCTGGAACAAAGTGATCGGCATCCCCGCCGAGCGCATCACCCGGCTCGGCAAAGCCGACAACTTCTGGGAACACGGCTCGGGTCCGTGCGGTCCCTGCTCGGAGATCTATTTCGACCGCGGCGAAAAGTACGGCTGCGGCTCCCCCGATTGCCGTCCCGGCTGCGACTGCGACCGGTATATGGAGATCTGGAACAACGTGTTCTCCCAGTTCAATAACGACGGCAACGGCAACTATACCGAACTGAAACAGAAGAACATCGATACCGGCATGGGGCTGGAGCGGCTCGCCTGCGTGATGCAGGGGGTGGACAATATGTTCGAGGTCGACACCAACCGCCGGATCCTCGACGCCGTCTGCGAGGCGGCGGGCAAGACCTACGGGCGTGACGCCGCGAACGACGTCTCCATCCGCGTCTGCACCGACCACATCAAGTCCGCGATGTTCATGATCGCCGACGGGGTCATCCCGTCGAACGAGGGGCGGGGCTACGTGCTCCGCCGGATCATCCGTCGCGCCTGCCGGCACGGGAAACTGCTCGGGATCGACCGTCCGTTCCTTGTCGGGCTCTGCCGCGTCGCGATGCAGGAAAACGAGGGGGCGTACCCGGAACTTTCCGCGAAGCGCGACTATATTCTGAAAGTGCTTTCTATCGAAGAGGAACGCTTCGACGCGACGATCGACGCCGGGACCGCGATGCTGAGTCGGCTGACCGAGGACGCCGTCGCGGCGGGCAAGACCGTCGTTTCGGGCGAGGACGCCTTCCGTCTCTACGACACCTACGGCTTCCCGATCGACCTGACCCGCGAGATCGTGGAGGAGAAGGGGCTTTCGCTCGACGAAGAGTCCTTCAAGACCCTGATGACCGCGCAGAGAGAGCGCGCCCGCGCCGCGAGAGGGAATATCGGCGGCTGGTCCGAGGGGTCGAAGAACCTGCTCGCCAAGCTGGATAAGACCGAGTTCCTCGGCTACGACCAAAACGAATGTCAAGCGAAAGTGATCGCGATCGTCGCGGAGGACGAGCTGGTCGAGACCGCGTCCGAGGGAGAAGTCTCGGTCATCTTCGACCGCACCGTCTTCTACGGAGAGGGCGGCGGACAGGTCGGGGATACCGGTACGCTTACGACCAAGGGCGGGGTCGCGCTCGCCGTCACCGATACCAAAAAGAGCGACGGGGTGTATATCCACTTCGTCAGCGTCTCCGACGGCGCGATCGCGGTCGGGGATACCGTCACGCTGAAGATCGACGGCGCGCGCCGCGACGCGATCCGCCGCAATCACTCTGCTTGCCACCTGCTGCAGGGGGCGCTCCGCCGGGTGCTGGGGTCTCACGTCGAACAGGCGGGCTCCTACGTCGACGAGCACCGCGCGCGCTTCGACTTCTCGCATTTCGCCGCGCTGACCCCGGAGGAACTCCAAAAGGTCGAAAGACAGGTGAACGAGGCGATCCTTTCGGATATCGCGGTCGAAACGCAGCTGACCGATATGGAGACCGCCAAAAAGAACGGCGCGATGGCGCTGTTCGGTGAAAAGTACGGCAAGGTCGTCCGGATGGTGAAGATGGGCGACGCCTCGACCGAACTCTGCGGCGGTACCCACGTCTCGTCCACCGGTCGGATCGGGCTGTTCCGCGTCACCTCGGAGACCTCGGTCGCCGCCGGCGTCCGCCGGATCGAGGCGGTCACCGGGTTCGGAGTGCTGGCGCTGCTCTCGGAAAGAGAGGACTTGATCCAGAAGACGGCGAAGGAACTGAAAGCCGTCAACCTGCTCGAGATCGCGAAACGCGCCGCGCAGGTCGGGGAAGAACTGAAACAAACCAAGCGCGCGCTCGAGTCCGCCGAGGCGAAACTCGCGACCGCCGATCTCGACAAACTGCTCGCGGGCGTCAAGACGGTCGGGGCGTACGAACTCCTGACCGCGAGGCTCCCGATGAAGCCCGACGCGGTGCGGACGCTCTGCGACTCGCTGAAAGAGAAGTGCCCCGCGATCGTCGCGGTTTTCGCCGCCGTGTCCGAGGGCAAACTCAACTTCGTCGCCGCCTGCGGACCCGACGCCGTCAAAGCCGGGGCGCACGCCGGCAGGATCCTCTCGACCATCAGCGCCATCGCCGGCGGCAAGGGCGGAGGACGCCCCGACAGCGCGATGAGCGGCGGACGCGACCTTGACAAGATCGACGAGGCGCTCGCAGCCGTCGAAGGACTGCTTTGATAATTTTTCCGCCCCCGCACGGGGGCGGATATATTTAAATGATAGTCGCCATCCGGAAACGGAGAGGCGTTTGCAAACCGGAGCCGAAAGGACGTTTGACCGATGAACGAGCAAAAACCCCCGTCGTCGCCGGATCGGGTCAAAACGGGCGAAAAACCGCCGTTCTTTCCGCTCCGGTTCTTTCTGCCCCGATATATGGTGCCGGACAGCAGGAAGCTCGGGGACGATTTCGGGACGAAACAGATCTACCTGACCTTCCTGCTTCTGGCGTGGCCTGCGCTCGCGGAGCAGGTGCTGACCGGCGTCATCAACTTCGTCGATACGCTGATGGTGAGTTCGGTTTCGGAGACGGCGGTGCCGGCGATCGGGTTGACCATCCAGCCGCGCATGATCTTTCAGGTGGTGCTGGTGGCGTGCGCAACGGCGGTGACCGCTGTGGTCGCGAGACGAAAAGGGCAGGGCGACCGCGAGGGGGCGAACCGCGTGCTGGGGGCGATGCTGCCGATCGTGGTGGGGCTCGCCGCGGCGTTCTTCGTGATCTCGTGGTTCTTCGCCACGCCGATCCTCGAATTCATCGGGGCGGAGGCGGACACGATCGAAGACGCGACGAGCTATTACCGGATCACGATGTTCGGGCTGATCTTCCTCGGGGTGTCGCTGACTTTGAACGGGGCGCAGCGGGGCAGCGGGAATACCCGGATCGCGATGATCACGACGGTCACGGCGAATCTGGTCAACTGTCTGTTCAACGCCTTACTCATCCACGGGCTCTGGATCTTTCCCCGGCTGGAGGTGGCGGGCGCCGCGATCGCGACGGTGGCGGGGCAGTTTACCGCGATGGTCATCAGTATTGTTTCGGTGCGGCGGAAGAACGGGTATCTGTTCCTAAAACTGTCGCTCCTGATCAAGATCGAGCGCAAGGTGGTCGGTCCGGTCTTCTTCGTCATGAGCGGCGCGCTGTTCGAGCAGCTGTTCCTGCGGATCGGGTTCTTTACCTTCGCGAAACTGGTCGCGGGGCTCGGCACGATGGATTTCGCCGCGCACCAGATCTCGATGACTATCCTGAACCTGTCGTTCACCGTCGGGGACGGGCTCGCCATCGCCTCGTCGGCTTTGGTCGGGCAGAACCTCGGGATGAAACGGCCCGACCGCGCCCTCGTCTTCGGGAAGGTGGCGCAGCGGATCGGACTCGGCTTTGCCGCCGTGCTCTGCGCGCTCTTCTCGATCTTCCGACGCGGGATCATCGATTGGTTCACAAACGATCCGGAGGTACTGCAAAAGGGGGCGAATATCATGCTCCTGATCGCCGTCATCCTCCTGTTCCAGATCCAGCAGGTGCTCTTCGGCGGCACCCTCCGCGGCGCGGGAGATACCAGGTTTATGGCGGTCGTGTCTCTGCTCACCATCGGCACCCTGCGCCCCGGGCTCACCTTCGTCCTGATGTACTTCACCCCCCTCGGTCTCTACGGCGCGTGGATCGCCGTTTTGACCGATCAGATCATCAGAGCTTGTTTTGCCTGCATACGATTCTATCGCGGCAAGTGGGCGAAGATAGAGCTGTAAACGGGGGTTTTTCCCACTTTCTTTCGGAGAAAGTGGGGCAAAGAACTTCATTATGGGAGAAATAATGAAGTTAGCGGAACGGCTCGTGACTCGCCGTTCCGCGGTTCTATAGCCGTTGCTTTTTCGACCGCTTTTCTATCAAAAACAACACGCCGCTTGCCGATTCTGGCAGGCGGCGTGTTTGAATGTAAGGGGGAACGGGCGCGATTGTTTGTTCAAAATCCGATTCTATTCTTATTGGTCGGGGGAGTGTATTGCTGTGTGTATCTGCAGCGCGGGAAATTATGACAACCATAAAACATCCCGCGACTTCCTCTCCGCAATACAAGAAAGTCTCCGCACACAGGACAGCGTTTATTGCGAGAAACCGCCGTCAGATCATCATTCGTATAAGTGCAGTACGGGAAGTTTGAACAACCGTAAAACGATCTCCCGTTCACTTCGGATTTTCTTACTATCAAACACCCCGATTTACACCAAGGGCAGAGGTATTCGACGTCTTCGTTTTCCTCGCTCTCGTCTTCCATAATAAAGCACTTGTTTCTGATCTCTTTCACGAAATCGGACGAGCGGTTTTTTTCGGAAAGAACGTAGACGATTGATTTCGTCCTCGTCAATGCAACGTAGAACAGACGGCGTTCTTCGGCGAACTCGAAGTTGTTTTTCTTTCCTAAAAGCAAGGTCAGGACGTTGTCGTCCTCCATTTTGTTCGGGAATCCGTTTTGCGCATCTTCGCCGCTGATGAGAATCACGAAATCCTGTTCCAACCCCTTTGAGCCGTGAACCGTGCTATATGAGATTTTCAGTTTCGGAAAACCGAAGTGCTTGATCGTCTTGTAATCGTATAGCTGGATATCTTTGCACACCAAAGCGTCGGCGTCGCGTTTGTTCCTTCCCAAAACCAAAACGTTCGCGTTTGCGTTAATGGCAGAGATATCTTCAAGCGCCTTTTCAAAAGCTGCCGGCTTGTTGCCCTTGTGATAAACGATTCGCACCGGCTTGTCTTGCCTTTTTGCAGATCTGATGTGCTTTTTGTACTGGCTGGGGTTCGCCGTGATAAACGGCTCGACGATCTCCTGCAATTCCATGGAATTGCGGTGAGTGGAGGTGATATAATTGATTTTTGCGCCTGGGAAAATGTTTTCAAAGTCCAGAAAAACGTTTATATCGCAGCCCGCGAACCGATAAATTGCCTGCCAGTCGTCACCCACGGCGAACAACTTGGAGTGCCCGTGTTCAATCAGCTTTTGCAAAAAGCGGGTTCTGCTTTGAGAGATATCTTGAAACTCGTCAACGATAATGTATTTGTATTTGAAATTGGGTGTGGAGTCAAGGAGGTCGATAGATTGCAGGATCATATCGTCAAAGTCGATCTTGTCGGCTTCTCTCAAATGATCCATATAATAGTTATAAACGTCTTTGCAGATGTCCAAAAACAGTCGGGTGCGGTTGGAATCGTACGTTGATTCGTCTAACTGCGCTTTCAATCTCTCAAAGCCGGAATCGTTGGTGATCTGCGCTTTATACAAGGAGATGAAAGTCATTATCAGCGTCAGGAACGAGTTGAAGTCTCTCCCCCCATAGACGCTATGCAGAGCGTTAAGAACTTCTGTTTGAGATAAGGGATGGAACTCGACCCCGTGTTCAAGCAGCCGGGATTCAAGGTTCTCAAACAGGGTTCCTTCTTTGAATTCATACGAATACGTTTCAATACATACCGTATTGTTTTTTTGATGGGTTTGCCGTTTCCAGTTCATCGACCGGACGTATTCCGCGCTCGTTTCTTTGTCGTATTGCGGTGCGTTGCCGTCTCTGTCTATTCCGTAGTGTTCAAGATAAATACCGTAATCAGACAGGTAAAAGTCCGGCGTGTACTGACGCTTTTCAATGGAGCTTGTTTCAAATTCGTACGGCTTTTCGTATTCGTATTTGATGCCGTTGGTAAAAAGATAATTTGCGATAACGAGCTCTTCGTTGCTCTTAACGAGCTCTTTTTTCAGCGTTTCGTGTTTGTCTTTGTCTGCAGACAAAGCGCCGAGGCGGTCTTTCAGCGTTCTGAAATCTAACGCTTTTAACTCTTTGAACAGTTCTCCGTCGTTTTTGTATTTCTTGCTGATAGTCGGCGTGGCGTAAAAGTAGAACGCAAGATACTGTAATACCTCGGAAGAAATCTTGGGATTTGCAAGCAATTCTTCTTTAAAGAACCGCGCAATATATGCTTTCAACTGCTCCTCGATCGCTTTTTTCTTTCCGTTTGCTTCCGTTAAGATTCGCAGTCCCAGCGCGTGGAAGGTATCGACCAATAAGCCGTTGCAAATGCCGCTGACCTTTGCCTCCAAATCGTCAGCTGATGCTTTCGAATAAGACAGAAGAAGGATATCTTCCGGGTTTGCCGCACCGGTCTCCAGTAAAAACTTGACTTTACCGCAGATCGTCAGCGTTTTGCCGGATCCGGCACCCGCGACCGTCAGGTTTGATTTCGAATTGCAAAGGATCGACCGCCTCTGTTCTTCGTCAAGCGATTTCCCGTTCACATTGTCAAAAATGGTGTCGTGCAGGTGGCGACGGATATACGCTTCGTTGTGCGTTGAGACGGTATTTGCGTCGACTGCGGGGGCTTGGAAATACTTGCGCGGGAAAGAGTTGAACTGCCCCAGCAGGTTGATGGCGTCGGAGAGCACGACCTGAACAGTATCGTCGTCGATATACAGATCGGGGAGGTTTTCGATCTTTGCGCTGATCGATGCAATCAAATCCTTTTGCTCTACGATAACGTCGTAGTCGGCAAGGACTTCTTCAATACGGGTTTTGTAAGTGTCGTAATCGTCCTTGCGTTCGCAGGTGTTCGGAACGACGTACGCATATACGCAGTTGACCGTCGAAACGAGCGATTCGACCTTGTCCTTGCTGAAATCCGGGATGGAATCTACAATGCTTGAGATCGGATATTGTTCAATGGTCGAGTTGATCGCAAAAGTCAAGGCACGTATTTCTTCGTTGTGCTTTTCGATCTTTTGCACACATACGTTATACCTTGAAACAACGTCAACGTATTGTTCTCGATATGATAAAGCGCTGATATATTTGCCGTACTTTTTTTCTTCAGGCGGGATCAAACTGAAAAACGTGAAAGCCGTTTCCAGTTGCTCGATATGTGCCAGAATCTTTTTCGATTTGCTTTTTAGAAAAATGTTTCTGATGAACGCAAACATTGATCGAGTTTTATCCTTTCTGAAGAGTAATCTTGTGAAGTAAAGAGTTTTGCGAAAGACCCGTTTTTGAAACCGCGCAACGAGGCACGAGTTGCGCTAACTTCATTCCCTTAATGAAGTTCTTTGCCAAGCTTTCTCCGAAAGAAAGCGGAAAACCCTCGTCGTACTCCTTCGTCCCCCTCGTTCCCCTCGTCCTCTCACAGCCCCGAAAGCAGATCGGGTTCGGGCGGGGCGAGGTTAATCACGGGGAGACCGCGGGAGGCGGCGTAGCGGACGGTATAGGCGGTGCCGCCGGACGGCTCGGTGAGGTAGCAGATACAGACGGCGCTGTGGTCGACGAGGTATCGGTTGCGCGCCTGCATACACCCGGGCCGGTAGGCGGGCTCGAGGGTGACGACGTCGTTTGCGCGCGCGAGGATCGCTTCGTAGCGGGCGGTATCCTTTGCACTCCAGCCGCGGGTCTGATCCGCGCAGGGTCGTACGATCACCAACTCCACGTTCGGGTAGTCCGCGGCGATCTCCAGAACCACCTCCGCGGCAAGGGTGTCGAAGCCGATCGCCCCTCCCGAAAGGAAGCGGACAATACCCTCTTCCCGGACCAGCCGCAACACCTCGCGGCGAAGTGCAGACGTAACCCGGGGCAGAACGGCGTCGGGTATCCGTCGGTGCCCGGTAAAACAGCAGACCGTATTCGTTTCCAAGCCAAAACCCCCCTTTCCGGGAAAAGTGAAAAACCGTTAAACGAGCGAGAAGCGCACCCGCCCCGCGAGCGCGTCGACCTCCTCCACGCGGACCGAAACGGGATCCCCGAGGCGGAACGTGACCCTGCCCCCGATCAAAGCCATCTCGCGCTCGGAGTAGATATACACGCCCGGCAGATCCGAAAGCGGGATCATCCCCTCGCAGGTGTTGGGAAGCTCCGCAAACAAACCGAACGAGGTGAGGGAAGACACACGGGCGTCGAAGGTTTCGCCGATATGCTTTTCAAGGTAGAGCGCCTTGTAGACCGCCTCGATCTTCCGCTCCGCGTCCAGCGCCCGCAGCTCCGCTTCGCTCGCCGCCTCCGCCGCGTTCTTCGCGTAGCCGGTAAAGCGGCGGGGAGAGGACGCGCCGAGCAGGACCTCCGAAATGATCCGATGCGTCGCCAGATCCGAGAGTCGCCGGATCGGGGAGGTAAAGTGGCAGTAGAGGTCGATCCCCAACCCGAAGTGGCGGTGCGGGGCGTCCTCGTAGCGCGCCTTCGCCATCGCGCGGAGCAAAGCAAGCGAGACCTGCTCCGAAACGCCTTTTTCCTCCGCTTCGGCAAGGAGGGAGGAAAAGCTGCTCTTGCCCGGGTCGTCAAGATCGATCCCCGACGCGTCGAGCCCGAGATGCGCCGCGGCGTTTTTGAAGGCGGCGAGCTTTTTGGGATCGGGGTCCTCGTGGACGCGGTAGACGCAGGGGATCCCGGCGTCGTGGAGCAGGGTCGCGACCGCCTCGTTCGCCGTCAGCATAAACTGCTCGATCAGCTTCTCGGCGTCGCCGCGCTCGCGGAGCAGGACGTCCACGGGGTCGCCCTTCTCGTCGAGCGAAAAGATCGGTTCCGGGCGGTCGAGCGAGAGCGAGCCGCGGGCGGCGGCGCGGTTTTCCAGCGCGCGGTAAAGCTCCCGCATCCGAAGAAGGACGGGATAGACCGCGCGGTATTTCGGGTAGAACGGGGAAGCTTCGCCCGCGTCAAAGAGCGAGTTGACCTCGGTATACACCCCGCGCACACAAGAGCGGATCACCGTCTTTTTCAGTTCGGCGGATCGGATCGCGCCGTCGGGGGAGAGGGTGATCAGGGCGGAGAGGGCGCGTTTGAGCTCGTCGGCGTTTAAGGAACAGGCGCCGTTCGAGAGGTCGACCGGGAGCATCGGCACCACGCGGTCGACGAAATAGACCGACGTCCCGCGTTTGAAGGCGTCCTTTTCGAGCGCGGAGCCGGGGCGGACGTAGGAGGTCACGTCGGCGATATGCACCCCGAGCAGAAAACCGCCGTCGGGGAGATCCCGGAGCGAGATCGCGTCGTCAAGGTCCTTCGCGTCGGCGCCGTCGATTGTGAAGATCAGCTCGTTCGTGAGGTCGAGGCGACCGTCCTCCCCGATCGGCTCTTTTGCGGCGAATCCCGCTTCGCGGAGGGCCTCCGGATCGAATTCCGGCTCGATCCCGCAGGACGCGAGGATGGCGTCGCAGTTCGCCCGCCGGTCGGTCGAAGGACCGAACACGCGGGAGATCTTGCACACGCCCCCGCGCCTGCCGGGGAGGACGATCTCGACGCGGTCGCCGGGGTCGGCGTCGGGGGAGGGACAGACCGGGAACTCGCCCGGCACGTTCCGGTCGTCGGGGATCAGGTACCAGCCCGAGCGGAAGCGGTCGCGGGAGGCGTGCCGTCCGGACGAGAGGGCGCGGCCGGCGACCAAAACCCCGATCAGGGACCTTCGTTTCTCTTCGAGGATCGCGGTCACCTCGCCCTCGGTGTGGTTCTCAAAACCTCGGCGGCACTTGACCGTGACCCGGTCGCCGTCGAGCGCGCCGCCGGTCTTGCCGACGGGGATGAAGATATCGGTTTCGCGACCCGTTTCTCCGCCGGGGAGGACGAAGCCGAAGCCCCGCGGCGTACCCGAAAAGACCCCCTCGGCGACGTTCGTTTTTCCCCGTTTGGGGGAGGAACGGGCGAGCGGGAGCGGGGCGCGCCGGGGCGTATTGCGTTTGTTGAGCGGGGCGCGGCGCGTACGGCGGGACGTCCCGTTCTTCTTGCTGCGTTTCATTGGATAATCTCTTTCGGGTAATCGGAGTAAAAAAGCGGCGGGGGCTGTATGCGCTCCCGCCGCGTTTCGGTTGTTCCTATCAGCCGTTGATGGCGTTCCAGAAGGAGGAGTTCCCCTGCCAGAGCTCGACGTTTGCATAGTCGGAGGAATAGTCGGGCTGAACGACGTAGACGACGATAACGATCACGACGAAGATGATACCGACGATCGTGGTCAGTTTGCCGAGCATCCGGTCGATCCGGGTCCCCTTGTCCTTGCCGAAGAAGGTCTCGGCTCCGCCGGCGATCGTGCCGGACAGACCGTGATCCTTCCCGTGCTGCATCAGGACGGCAACGATCAGGAACGCCCCCATAACGAGGAGCACTCCCATCAGAATATAGTAGACGGTAACAGACATGATTTTGACCTCCGTGGGATCGAAAAGCGCGGTTTTCGACGCCTTGATTACGTTTACAGTATGAGTATTTTACCACAACCCGACGAAAAATGCAAGAGTTTTTTTCATTTTTTTATCGGGGTGCGACCACGCGGGAAACGAAGTGGGAAACCGGGACGCAGGGGGTCGGGTCACCGCGGGGAACGGGACGGGGGTTTTCCCCGGGGAGGAAGTCAGACGGGTTTCTTCGCCGCCTTCATCGCCGCTTCAAAGATGTAGTCGCACGCCTCGGGGTCCAGCCGCCGCATGGCGAGCAGCTGCGAACCGATCGAGCGGAGCGTGGTCTCGTCGGGCAGGGGCAGATCCGAAAACTCGGTCGCGTTGATCTGCTCCGAGCGGCTGACGATCGAGACGTAGCGGTTGTAGAGCGTTCCCGACAGGGCGGCGTAGAGCCCGACGAGGAAGGGCGGATCCATCTCGTTTCCCTCGCGGTCGACGTAATTCAGCTTGTTGTGGGTCGAGATGAAGCGGTAGCCGCCCGCCTGCGACGCCATATAGACGGCGCAGATCAGCTTGCGGGGATCGGTCTTGGCGGGGAAGCGTTTTAAGAACAGCATATTCCGGTTCTTCTGGATGAGACTCGGGATCGACGGGCGGATGAACTGTCCGTGCAGACCCTTCGCCGGGAAAGTGACCCGCCCCGACCCGAGCGAACGCGGATGGATCAGCGGTACGGCGCCGGGCTCGGGCTTGTCCGACAGAAGATCGGGATAGCGCGAGGGGAGGGTCAAGCCGGTCTTCATCTTCAGATTGTAATCCGAGAAGCGACGCGGCATCGCCGCCATCCGGTGCAGGACGTTCAGGTCGTCGGCGTCGCGGAGCAGAAGCAGACCCGCGCCCTTTTCGCGGACGATCATAGAGTAGGGGAGCGGCGGAAGGGTCTCGACCGGGGCGCCGTCCTCGCTCTCGTTCGAGACCGCGACGGTGACCGGCTCGCCGGGTTCGTCGGTCTTTTTCAGTGAGAGCAGAAAGTCCTTTTTCAGCCCCTTGCCCGAGCGGAACAGGTGCATCCCGGTCAGGCGGCAGTCGTCGAAGAGCGATTCGCGCAGACGGGTCAGCGCGACCCCCGTCGCAAAGCCCACGGGGAGATTGACGGCGAGCTGTCCGTCGTCTTTCAGCCGCAGAGCCGCGGCTGCGAGGAACAGATAGCAGGCGTCGATCTTGGGGGAGGAGAGCAGATCCCCGGCGGGCAGGGTCTCGGGGGCGCCCCGGAGCAGCAGTTCGCGGGGGGGATTCATGATCACGCAGTCGAAAACGTCGCCCTCGTCGGGGTGCGGCGCGAGCAGGAAGTTCTCCTCGCGCACCTCGTAATTCACCTTGACCCCGTGCTCGCGTTTGGCGCGGCGGCGGAGGCGTTCGAGATTGTTTTTCAGCATCGGGATATAGAGCGGGTCGTTTTCGTAGCAGATCAGCCGGATCTGTTGCGCCGCGCGGCCGAGGCAGACCGCCTCGAGCAGGGCGGCGGAGAGGATCCCCGTTCCCGCGCCGGGATCGAGGATCTCCATCAGCGGCTTGGTTTCGAGAAAGGTGAACATCGACGCCATCTTCGCCGCCGTTTCCCTTTTCGTGAAGAAGCGGCCCAAGCGGA
The DNA here is from genome assembly GCA_017960705.1 of Clostridia bacterium. Classification (GTDB taxonomy): domain Bacteria; phylum Bacillota; class Clostridia; order Oscillospirales; family CAG-272; genus UBA1740. The sequence goes on from JAGCYR010000135.1 coordinate 15,110, forward strand.
CGTTGTCGGCAGCCGACCGTTCCCGGATCAGCTTTCTCGTGTTTCGGACAGCCATCGCGAGCATTCCCGGATCTTCCCCCTTTTTCGTCGGCAGACGACGGAATACGTCTGCCCCGAATTATCGTTTGATTCCTACGTCTATTGTAGCACAGTCCGGCTGTCGAATCAAGAGGAAAACGAGAATCTTTTTGCATTTCTTCCGGGTCTTCTCTTGCGCGGGCGCGAAAAGTATGCTATACTGAATAGAGAAAAAGAAAACGCGGCTCGCGCCGCGGGGAGGAGTTCGGAAATGAGCGAGGCGACAGGTTACGGCGAGGTCAGGATCCTGCATTTCGGGGACGTGCTGTTCGGCAGTCCGTTTTTGACGCCGGCGCCCGAGAAGAGCGCGGAGCGGAGACGGATCCAGAGAGAGACCTTCGACCGTGCGCTCCAGACCATCCGCGACCAGAAAGTACAGCTCGCCGTGATCACGGGCGACCTGTTCGACGAAGACGACCTGTCGGACGAAACGGCGGGTCTGCTTCTGCGCGGCTTCCGTTCCTGTCCGGCGTGCCGCTTCGCGATCTTACCCGGCGGGGCGGATCCCGCGGGGAAAAAGTCGTTTTATTCGTCGGGGCGCTTTCCCCCGAACGTGTTCACGTTCGGCGCGGGGGCGTACGAGACCTTCCGTTTCGACGAGATCGGCGTTTCGGTGACGGGACGCGGCTCGGGCGAGCGCGGGGAGGAATCGGCGGCGTTCCCGACCCTGTCAAGAAAAGACGAACAGGAGATTTTGATCCTCGCCGGCTACCGGCGGGAGATACCCGACAACACCGAGATCGTTTCGGTCGGAGCAGACTATATCGCCCTGTCCGGGCGCGCCGATCCCACCGTCCTCGAGATCGGGGGGAGCGTCGTCGGGTACAGCGGACGGCTCGAATCCCGCGGATATGAAAACGAGCAGGTCGGGGGCGCCAACCTGCTGACGGTGACCGAGGAAGCCGGGGCGCGCCGCGTGCACGTCAAGCGGCTGGATCTCGGAACGGTGCGGTGTCTGTCGCGTACCATCGACGTTTCGGGGATGAAGAACGATTCCGAGCTGATCGGCGCGATCACGTCGATCGTCCGGGACAATTCGCTCGGTCGGTCGGCGGTGCTCCGGATCGAAGTCACGGGGACCGTTGCGCCGGGATTCCGGATCCCGCGGAACGCCGGGGTCAATTCGTTCGGGCTGCTCGCCTTCTCGCTCGTCAACCTGACGGCGCCGGCAAGCGACCCGCAGCTGCTCAAAGATATGAGCGCGCGGGGCGAACTCTACCGCCTGCTCGAGCCCAAGATCCGGGAGGGCTCCGACGCGGAAAGAGCCGCGGCGGCAAGAGCGCTGACCATCGGGCTCGCGGCGCTCGAGGGGCAGGAGATCAAGGATCTTTAATCGGTTTCGTCGGACGGGGGCGGAGCGGTTTTCGGCTTCTTGCCGACCTCCGACAGTTCGACGGTCAGAACCGCCGCAAGTATGAGCGCGCATCCGAGTATCTCGGGCGCGTTCATTCTTTCCCCGAGGAACCAGATCCCGCCGAGCGCGCCGAACACCGATTCGAGCGACATCACGACGGCGGCGACGGCGGGCGGGGTCATCGCCTGTCCGACGATCTGGAA
>JAGCYR010000136.1 GCA_017960705.1 Clostridia bacterium
CACGGCTCGGGCTGGAGCGTATCACCGACCTGCTCGCGCGGCTCGGGAACCCCGAAAAAGAGCTGCGCTGCCTGCACGTCGCCGGCACCAACGGAAAGGGGTCGGTCGCGGTCTATCTGTCGTCCGTCCTCGGCGCGGCGGGCTTCTCGGTCGGGCTCTACACCTCCCCGAATCTGGTCCGCGTGAACGAGCGGATCGCAGTCGACGGCGAACCGATACCCGACGCCGACCTCGACCGCCTCTTGGAAACGGTCGAAAAAGCGGCGAAAGAGACCGAAACGGCGCTCTCCGACCCCCCGACGCAGTTCGAGATCTGGACGGCGATCGCTTTCCTTTATTTCAAAGAAAAGGGAGTCGACTACGTCGTGCTCGAGACCGGGCTCGGCGGCGAGTTCGACGCGACCAACGTGATCCCCGGAAACGTCGCGGCGATCCTCACCAAGATCGACCTCGACCACACCGAATACCTCGGCGGCACGATCGAGAAGATCGCCGAGACCAAAAGCAAGATCGTCAAAGCGGCGTGCGAGTCGGGCTGCGTGATCTCGGCGTCCCAGGATCCCGCCGCGGAGCAAGTGATCCGCCGGCGCGCGGACGAGGTCGGGGTGACCCCGGTCTTCGTCGAGCCGCCCGAACCGGGGGACTTCTTCGGGATCTGCGAGCGCTTCACCTACCGCGGGATCGACCTCTCGCCCTCGCTCGGCGGGATCCACCAGATCGAGAACGCCTGTATCGCCTGCGAGACCGCTCTGCGGTTAGGGATCGAGCCCGATCGGATCGCGCTCGGGATCTCGTCCGCCCACCATCCGGGACGGCTGGAACTGCTCTCGTCAGATCCCGTGATACTCTACGACGGCGGGCACAACCCGAACGGCATCACCGCCCTGAACGAATCTCTCGACCGCTATTTCCCCGGGCGCGGAATGACCGTGATCTTCGCCTGTATGAAGGATAAGGAGATCGCCCCGTCGCTCCGGCTTCTCGCGGAGCCCGGACGCAGTTTCCTCTTCACGACCGTACGGAACAATCCCCGCGCTCTCCCCGCCGCCGACCTTGCCGCCAAAGCCGCGGAACTCGGGATCACGGGCGAGCCCTGCGATACCCTTGCGGAGGCGATCGAGCGGGCGAAAGAGGCGGGCAAAATGATCCTGATCTGCGGCTCGCTCTACCTCTACGCCGACCTGCCGGGCGAGTTGCGCACCATCTGATTTTCAAAGCAATACGCCGCCTCCCTTTACCGGGGGGCGGTTTTCATTTTTTCCGTCCGACAAAGGTTTTTTCTGCCTGTTCTTCCGATTATTGTTCCTTGCCTCGGGGGTCGCTTTCGGGGTATAATGGAACTGCCGGAAGAAAAAAACGAAACGGGAAAGACCGGCGTCCCCGGGAAAGGAATACATAGTATGACCCCGCGCTCCCCAACCATACGCGTCTGTGCGCTTCTTCTGTCTCTTTGCTGCCTTGCCCTCCCCGCTCTGCCCGCCCTTGCCGCGGGGGAGAAAACGCTCCCCGCCTACGCCGTCCCCGACCGTTCGCTCGCCTCTCACAAAGCCCTTACCGTCCGCTTCGGCAGGATGCGGCTCGCCATGACGGGACGGCTGATCGACGGGACCCCCTACCTGCCCGTGTCCGAGCTCTGCGACGCGTTTTCCGACTGCACGGTGAAGAACGCCCCCGACGGCTGGACGCTCGACGCGCCGGGGCTCTCGGTCTCGGGCTGGAGCGGCGCGACTTACCTGACCGTAAACGGGCGGGTGTTCTACGACCCGCATCCCGTAGCGATCCTCTCGGACGGAGATCTCTACGTCCCGCTCGAGACGGCGAAGCGGCTGACGGGCTTCACGATCGTATTCACCCCGGCGACCGCGACGGTCACGATCTCGGGCAGCTTCACGCCCCCGGCTTCGGGGGACTCTGTCTACGACCCCGACGCGCTGTACTGGCTCTCGCGCATCATTTCGGCGGAGAGCCGCGGGGAGCCGCTCCCGGGACAGATCGCCGTCGGAAACGTGATTTTGAACCGCGTGCGTTCGACCGCCTTCCCGAACACCATCTGGGGCGTGATCTTCGATCGCAAGGACGGGGTGCAGTTCACCCCGATCGCCAACGGCACGGTCTACGCCGCCCCCTACTGGATCTCGACCGTCGCGGCGAAGATCTGTCTCGAGGGCTACTCGGTCTCGACCTCGGCGCTCTTCTTCTACGAACCGTCGAAGGCGACCTCCTACTGGATCGAGAACAACCGCCCGTACCTCTTCACCGTCGGTCATCACCGCTTCTTCTCCTAAATCAAAACGCCCTCGAATCGGGGGCGTTTTCGTATTGACAAGAGGGTGGTCTTGTGGTACACTTTATCCGTATGAATCCTCCGAAAGGAACCGGATATGAACATTACCGAAATCGACAGCAATTTCAAGATCCCCGACGACGTACAGCGGGAGGATCTGGTCTGGCACGACGTCAGGACCGCGCCCGTAGCAATCTACGGGCTCTGCGATCCGACCGATCCGTCTGCGCCCTTCCACCGCTTCCCGTTTGAGGTGGGTGAACGCGTGGGAGGAAGGGTGGAGGATCTGAATCTCCGTCCCGCGGGCGGGCGCGTCCGCTTCACGACCGATTCGCCCTTCGTCGCCCTGCTCTGCGAGACCCACTATAAGATCGGCGTGATGCCGCACATGACGCTTTCCGGCTCGCACGGCTTCGATCTCTACGAACACCGGGAGAACGGCGAAACCGTTTTCGTGAAACCGTTTATGCCCCCGACGGCAAAACTCGGGGAGAAGGATTTTGCCGGGATCGTCGAACTGACGGACGAAAAGGAGCGCAGCTTCACGCTCAATTTCCCGCCCTACGGAACGGTCAAAAATCTCTGGATCGGGCTGAAAAAGGGCGCCTCTCTCTTTGACGGGATCCCCTACCGGAACAAACTGCCCGCCGTGTTCTACGGGAGCAGCATCACCGAGGGCGCCTGCGCCTCGCGCCCCGGGCTGACCTACCAGGCGATCCTATCCAAGTACCTGAACCTCGATTTCGTCAACCTCGGTTTTGCCGGCGCGGCGAAGGGCGAACCCGAACTCGTCGAGTATATGGCGGGGCTCAAGATGTCGTGTTTCGTCTCGGACTACGACCACAACGCCCCCTCGCTCGAGCACCTGCAGGCGACCCTCCCGCCCCTGTATTCCGCCGTCCGGGAGAAAAACCCCACCCTTCCCTTCGTGTTTATGACCGCCCCCGGCACGCACGGCTGGAACCGGAAGATCCGCCGCGACTACGTTGAGAGCGTCTGGCGCGACGCGGTCAAGGCGGGCGACAAGAACGTCTATTTCGTCGACGGCTATACGATCTTCGCCGGCGACCTTGAGGACGAATGCACCGTCGAATGGTGCCACCCGAACGACCTCGGGATGCGCAAGATGGCGCTCGCCCTGATGCCGGTCTTCAAAAAGATCTACGGGATCAAGTGACCCCGACAAATCAAATAACGGTCACCCGCAAAGCCGGGAGACCGTTTTTGTTTTTCAAGCGAAGCGAACGGGGATTGACAGACGCGCGCGGAGAATGTATAATAAAACCATAAATTGACGAGGAAAGACGGAGGGCGTTTTTTCATGGCAGTCTGGAAATGCAAGTTCTGCGGCGCACCGCTTGAAGTGCCCGAGAGCGGCACAGTCGCATCCTGCGAATACTGCGGGGTCAAGCAAACCGTCCCGAAATTGGACGACGAGCGGCGCAATCTGCTGCTTGAGCGGGCGGGACAGTTCCTGCGGAGTAACGAATACGACCGGGCGGCTGCGCTATACGAGCAGGCGATCAACGAGGGCGGGGACGATCCCGAACTCTTCTGGTCGCTCGTCCTCTGCCGCTACGGGATCGAATACGTTGAGGACGCCGCGACGCATCGCCGGATCCCGACCGTCAACCGTACGCAGTTTTCCGCCGTTTCAGCGGACCCGGATTACCGGGAAGCAGTCTCCCGCGCCGACGCGCCGCAGCGCGAAATATACGAACGCGAGGCGGCGGAGATCGACGCGATCCAGCGCGGGATTTTGGAGATCTCGCAGAAAGAAGAGCCCTTCGACGTTTTCATCTGCTATAAGGAGAGCGACGCGAACGGACGGCGCACCCCCGACAGCGTTCTGGCGCAGGAACTCTATTACGGGCTGAAAAACGAGGGGTTCAAGGTCTTTTTCTCGCGGATCTCGCTGGAAGACAAGCTCGGAACGGCGTACGAGCCCTACATCTTCTCGGCGCTCCACTCCGCGAAGGTGATGGTGGTCGTCGGGACCAGGCCCGAATACTTCAAAGCGGTGTGGGTGAAAAACGAGTGGAGCCGCTATCTTGCCCTGATCAAACAGGGGGAGAAGAAAACGCTGATCCCCGCCTACCGCGATATGGATCCCTACGATCTTCCCGACGAATTCGCCGCTCTGCAAGCGCAGGATATGGGGAAGCTCGGCTTTATGCAGGATCTAGTACGAGGGATTAAAAAGATCATCGGTCGCGCTGCACCCAAGGTCGAACGAACACAAACTCCGGCTACGCCTTCAGTTGTCGGATCGAACATCAATTCCGCATCCAAAAACAATATGCTCGAACGAGGGTTCCTGTCGTTGGAAGACGGAGAGTGGGAGAAAGCCGATGACATTTTCGAGCAAGTACTCAATTTGGATCTGCATGAAGCTCGCGCCTATATCGGCAAGGTGCTCGCAAGTCGAAAGTTCACCACGACCGACGCTCTCGCAGATTGTACCGACCTGATCGACGATGATAAGAACTTTGAGAAAGCGATCCGCTTTGCCGATGAAGAATACAAGGTAGAACTAAAAGCAATCGCAGAAAAGATTTGTCAAAATGTTTTGGGAAAGAAATATGGAATAGCCGCCGCTATCCCGCTTGACTCGCTTTCCGGTTGCTATCAAGCGGAACCGCTGTTCCGTGAGCTCGGCGACTATATGGACTCCGCCGAACGTGCTGATTTCTGCGCAAAAGAAATCGAGCGACGTCACAGTGTCCTTGAGAAAGAGACACTCAACGCCCTTTATAACACAAAATTCCTTCGCGTTTACTCGATTTTGTCAATGTTTTTCCTGTTTCTGTTCGGAATCCTTATGTCTTCGCAACTGACAAACGCTCTCTTTATCTGGGTTCTTATTACCGTTACATTGTTAATCGTCGGAATTGTAGTTTGCGTTTCTCTTAATGAAAAAAAGTGGATTAGTGTCGTTTCCATTATCCCTGCCTTTTTCAGCGGTTTAGTGTTGCTTTTTGATGCAGCATTTGATGACCTTCTCTCCACGGTTGTCTCATCGATAGTCGCTTTTGCGTTTTACCTTCTGATCGTCCTCACCCAAATCAAACTTGAATTAAAGCACTTTGTTGTACCCAGTGGAACTACCTGCATCAAAAGGATGAAATACGCAAACAAAACCTTCTCAGCCGTCACAATTCCTACAACCGTCACAAGCATTGAAGACGACGCATTTTTCGGATGTGCCAACTTAACAAAGATCTACTATAACGGAACAAAGAACGCTTGGAATGAGATTCGCAAGTCCGGTAGGTGGATCAGCGGTATGAAAAGTTTTTTAGTGCAATGCTCAGACGGGCAATTTAAGTATTCAAAATAACCGAACAAAAAACAGCGCGAGTCGCCGACCGATCATTTCGGTCGACGACTCTGTTTTTTGCTTTTTTCGGTTTACTTCTTCCGTGCGATCGCGGATTTGGCGCGGGAGACGATCTCGGAGGAGGTCAGCCCGTAGTATTCGAGCAGCTGCGGGACCTTGCCGCTCCGACCGAAGGTATCGCGCACGCCGACGCGTTCGACCGGGACCGGGCAGTTCTCCGCGAGCGCCTCGCAGACGGCGGATCCGAGCCCCCCGATGATATTGTGTTCCTCGGCGGTGACGACGGCGCCGGTCTTGCCCGCGGACTGCAACAGAAGCTCCGCGTCCAGCGGCTTCAGCGTGTGCATATCGATCACCTCAGCGGAGACGCCCTCGGACGCGAGTTGTTCGGCGGCTTCAAGCGCGAGATGCACCATATAGCCGATCGCGACGATCGTCACGTCGCTCCCCTCGCGGAGCAGTCTTCCCTTACCGATCTCGAACGGGGCGACGTTGTCTCCCGCGGTCACTTCGGGCACGGCGTACCGACCGAAGCGGAGATAGACGGGACCCTCCCATTTCAAAGCCGCTTCGACGGCGAGATAGGTCTCGGGTCCGTCGGCGGGGCAGATCACAGTCATTCCGGGGATCACGCGCATCAGGGCAAAATCCTCGCAGCACTGGTGGGTCGCGCCGTCCTCGCCGACCGTGATCCCGGCGTGGGTCGCGCCGATCTTGACGTTCAGGTGGGGATAGGCGACCGAGTTGCGCACCTGCTCGAAGGCGCGGCCTGCGGCGAACATGGCAAACGACGAAACGAACGGGATGGTCCCGGTCGAGGCGATGCCGGCGGCGACGCTCATCATATTGCCCTCGGCGATCCCGCAGTCAAAGAAGCGGTCGGGGTGTTCCTTCGCGAAAAGGCAGGTCTTGGTCGCCTGCGAAAGGTCGGCGTCCAGCACCACGAAGGGGTACTTGTCCGCGAGCGCCACCAACGCTTTTCCGTACGCTTCACGGGTTGCGATCTTGTCAGCCATTCTTTACGAACCTCCCTTCGATCTCTTCGGGGGTCAGACCGAGATCGGCGAGCCCGACCCGGTACAGATCCTCTTTCGGCGCGGCGCCGTGCCACTGGACGGCGTTCTCCATATACGAGACGCCCTTGCCCTTGATCGATTTGGCGATAATGGCGGTGGGCTTTCCCTTGACCCCGCGCGCCGCCGTGAACGCCGCTTCGATCTGGTCGAAGTCGTGGGCGTCGATCGAGATCACGTTCCACCCGAAGGCGGCGAACTTCAGATTGTGCGGCGTCGGGTTCATCACTTCCTCGATCGTGCCGTCGATCTGCAGACCGTTCCAGTCGACGATCGCGACGAGGTTATCGAGGTGATAGTGAGAAGCGAACATCGCGGCTTCCCAGACCTGTCCCTCTTCGCTCTCGCCGTCGCCGAGGATGGTATACACGCGGTAGTCCTTCCCCGCCGTTTTCCCGGCGAGCGCCATCCCGCACGCGGCGGAAATGCCCAGCCCGAGAGAGCCCGTCGACATATCCACGCCGGGGATCCCCTTCATATCCGGGTGACCCTGCAAGCGGCTGTCGATCTTGCGCAGCGTTTTCAGTTCCTCCACCGGGAAGAAGCCGCGCTCGGCGAGCGTCGCGTAGAGGGCGGGGGCGGTATGCCCCTTCGAGAGGACGAAGCGGTCACGGTCCGTCGCTTTCGGGTTCGCGGGGTCGACCTTCATCTCCTTGAAATAGAGATACGTCAAAAGCTCCGCGATCGAGAGCGATCCGCCGGGATGCCCGCATCCGGCGTTATAAACGCCGTCGAGGATCCCGATCCGGACCCGATTCGCCGTTTCGGCAAGGGTCTTCTTTTCGGATTGGTTCATAATGGCTCCTTCAGTCGTATTCCGCCGCGCGGCGGTGGATCGATCTTCCACCTTCCATTGTACCGCAATCCGCCCGTTCTGTCAAGGTCAAAGAGGGGGTTCGGGGTCTCTTTTCGACGCTTTTTTTCGCGCGAGCGCGGGCGCGGGCTTTTTTTCGTCTTCCCCGCTTGTCAAAACGGCGGGATTATGGTATAATGATAAACTGTATAGGTATGAAACGCGTCTCGATGAAAGGATACGGTATGAGCAAACCTGTTGTGGCGATCGTGGGTCGCCCGAACGTGGGGAAAAGCACCCTGTTCAACAAACTGATCGGCGAACGCCGCTCGATCGTCGAAGATACCCCGGGCGTGACCCGCGACCGGATCTACGGCGAAGCCGAATGGCGCGGGCGCCGCTTTATTTTGATCGACACGGGCGGCATCGAGCCCAAGACCGACGACGTGATCCTCTCGCAGATGCGTCTGCAGGCGGAGATCGCGATCGAGTCCGCCGACGTCATCATCTTCCTCTGCGATATCCGTTCGGGGCTGCTCGCCGACGACCGCGAGATCGCCGTGATGCTGAAAAAGAGCCGGAAGCCCGTCGTGATCGGCGTGAACAAATCCGACCGGATCGGCGAAGTCGCGCCCGAGTTCTACGAATTCTACGAACTCGGTTTCGACGAGGACCCGGTCGCCCTCTCGTCGCTTCACGGTTCGGGGAGCGGGGATCTGCTCGATCGGGTGTTCGCCTACTTCCCCGAAGAGGAAGCGGGCGAGGTCGAAGAGGGCGTGGTCTCGGTCGCCGTGATCGGAAAGCCAAACGCCGGCAAATCCTCCATCGTCAACCGGCTCGCGGGCGCGGAACGCTCGATCGTCTCGGATATTCCCGGCACGACCCGCGACGCGATCGACACCCTGATCGAGAACGAGGAGGGCAAATTCAATTTCATCGACACCGCCGGCATCCGCCGTCAGAGCGCGATCGAGGACAGCGTGGAGTACTACTCGGTGCTTCGGGCGAAGACCGCGGTCGAGCGCGCCGACGTCTGCCTCCTTATGATCGACGCCGAGAAGGGGATCACCGAGCAGGACGAGAAGATCGCCGGGATCGCCCACGAGGCGGGCAAAGGGACGATCATCGTGGTCAACAAGTGGGACGCGATCGAAAAGGATAACGATTCGGTCAAGCGCTACACCGAAAAGATCCGGATCGCCCTCGCCTATATGCCCTACGCGCCGATCGTTTTCGTGTCGGCGAAGACCGGACAGAGAACGAACAACCTCTATAAAATGATCAACGACGTGTACGCCGCGGCGAACTTCCGCGTGCCGACCGGGATGCTGAACGATCTGCTCGCCGACGCGATGGCAAGGCATCAGCCGCCGTCGGACAAGGGCAAGCGGCTCCGCATCTACTATATGACCCAGGTGCGCTCGGCGCCGCCGACCTTCGTCGTCTTCTGCAACAGCTCGGAACTCTTCCATTTTTCCTACCAGCGCTATCTTGAAAACTGTCTCCGCGAGACCTTCACCTTCCAGGGCACGCCGATCCGGCTGATGATCCGGGAAAAGGGCGAACAGAACGTGGGCGATATCTGACGGAGGACTGCTATGTTTATCGATCGGATCGAGATCTCGGTCAAGGCGGGCGACGGCGGCAACGGCGCGGTCACCTTCCACCGTGAAAAATACGTGCCCGCGGGCGGTCCCGACGGCGGCGACGGCGGACGGGGCGGCAATATCGTGTTCCGCGTGGACGAGGGGGCGAACACCCTGCTCGCTTTCCGCTATCACCGCAAATTCGCGGCAGGGCGCGGCGAGGACGGCAAAGGCGACAAGATGCACGGCAAGAACGGGCAGGACGTCGTGATCCTCGTGCCTCCCGGGACCCTGCTCCGCGATCCCGAAACGAAAAAGATCCTTTTCGATATGTCGCGCGACCGCGAATTCATCGCGGCGAAGGGCGGACGCGGCGGCTGGGGCAACCGGCATTTCGCCACCCCGACCCGGCAGATCCCGCGCTTCGCCAAGAGCGGGACCAAGGGAGAAGAAAAGGATATCCTTCTGGAACTGAAAATGATCGCGGACGTGGGGCTGATCGGCTTTCCGAACGTCGGAAAATCGTCGCTGCTCTCCAGGATCTCGAAGGCGAGACCCAAGATCGCGGACTACCATTTCACCACCCTTTCCCCCAACCTCGGCGTGGTCGAGGTCGGAGAGGGGCGCGGATTCGTTTGCGCCGACATCCCCGGGCTGATCGAGGGGGCGTCGGAGGGTCTCGGGCTGGGGCACGATTTTCTCCGTCATACCGACCGCTGCCGGCTGCTTCTGCACGTGGTCGACCTCTCGGGCTGCGAGGGGCGCGATCCGGTCGAGGATATCGGGGTGATCGACCGCGAGCTCGCCCGCTACTCCCCCGAGCTTGCGACCCATCCGCAGATCCTCGTCGCGAACAAAGCCGACGCCGTCGACGAATCGAGCGACGCGTGGGAGCGGGTGCAAAAGAGAGCCGCCGAACTCGGTCGTCCCGTGATCCGGGTGTCCGCCGCGACGGGCGAGGGGCTCCCCGAACTGATCCGTCTGGCGGCGGCGGAGCTTGAAAAACTCCCGCCCGTCAAGGAATACGAGCCCGAGATCACCCCCGAGACCGAGGCGGCGAAAAAGGCGCTCGAATCTGCCGACGAGAAGCAGACCTTCGTCCGTCGCGAGAACGGGATCTACTACGTCGAGGGCAAGTGGCTCTCCAACTTTATGGAACAGCTCAACCTGAACGACTACGACCAGCTCAACCGTTTCCAGCAGGTACTCGAAAAGAACGGCGTGATCGACATGCTCCGCGAGGCGGGTGTGCGCGACGGCGACACCGTCGAGATCTACGGCTTTTCGTTCGACTTCTACTATTGACTTCGCTTGCAACCGAGAGGGGGGATCGCCCGTGGACTACGCTTCGCTCGACGCCGTTTTCCGGTCGGAGGGGATCACGCAGTACGCCGTGATCCCCTTTTCGGCTTGCCGCGTCACCCTGCAGAAACTGCTCGACCGCGAGCCGGACTTCGTTCCGCGTACCGTCCTTCTGTATCTGGTCCCCTACTACGCCGGACCGACCGAAAATCTCTCGCTCTACGCGGCGTCGCGGGACTATCATCTGTTCTTCAAGTCCTTCGGGGAAAAGCTGATCGGGTACCTGCAAACGGTCTTCCCGAACGGGGGTTTTCGCAGTTACGGCGACCATTCCCCGATAAACGAATGCGACGCCGCGACGAAGGCGGGGCTCGGGGTGATCGGGCGGAACGGGCTTCTGATCCATCCGCAATACGCCTCGCTCGTCTTTATCGGCGACCTTGTGACCGACGTTCCGCCGGAGGATTTCCCCGGTTGCCGTGAGCCGCAAGCAGTCTCCTATTGCGAAAACTGCGGCTGTTGCGCGAACGCCTGCCCGACCGGGATCCTCTCGGGCAAGGGCGAACTCTGCCTTTCCGCCGTGACCCAGAAGAAAGGCGAACTCACCCCGGAGGAAAAGCAGCTGATCCTCGACCACGGCTCTGCCTGGGGATGCGATCTGTGTCAGGTGTCCTGCCCCCACGTCAAGCGGGCGATCGAGTCCGGCGAAGCGCTCTCCCCGGTCCCCTTTTTCAAGGTCGACCGCACCCCGCGCCTGACCTACGATCTCGTCGCCGCGATGCCGGAGGACGAGTTCAAATCCCGCGCCTACGCCTGGCGCGGCAGAAAGACCCTCCTCCGCAACCTCGCGCTGCTGGAGGGGCGAGACGGGGAGTAGCCGTCGCGCCGCGCCCCGCGCGGCATATCGCGTTGCGCCCGCGCAACATATCGCACGCGAAGCGTATCTCGCGTTGCGCAGCAACCTATCGCGCCGCCGACGGCTCCCGTCGGCGGGTTTTCTTTGTCCCCTTTTTGGTACAACGTTCGTGCTATCCTTATCTTGCGGGCAAATCCCGCGGAAAGGATACACACGCCATGACCACCTCCGCTTTCGACCGTGTGATCGGTTACGAATCGGTCAAAAAAGAACTGAAACTTCTCTGTGACGTCTGGAAGAATTCCGGCAAATACGAGCGTTTGGGCGGAAAACCCCCGCACGGGCTGCTCCTTCACGGCGACCCCGGGCTCGGAAAGACGCTGTTCGCCACCTGCCTGATCGAGGAGTGCGGACTGCCGTCGATCACGGTAAGAAAGGACAGAGCGAACGGCGCGTTCCTCGACGAACTCCGGCTCGCGTTCGACGAGGCGAAAGAGAAAGCGCCCGCGATCCTTCTGCTCGACGATCTCGACAAGTTCACGAACGACGTCAGTGAAAACAACCGGGATGCCGACGAATATGTGACGGTGCAGACCGAGATGGACGCCACGGCGAACTGCGGCGTTTTCGTCGTCGCCACCGTGAACGACCGCTGGAAACTCCCCGAGTCGCTTCTCCGCGCGGGCAGATTCGACGTCGAGATCGAACTCGCGACCCCGTCGCTCAAAGATACCGAAAAGATCATCCGGCACTATCTTGCGGGCAAGGGATTCGACCTTGACCAAGCTGACCTCAAGGAGTTTGCCGGGATTATGGTCGAAAACTCCTGCGCCGACATCGAATCGGTCGTTAATCAAGCAACGATCTACGCGGTCTACGATGGGCGGGACAGGGTCACAAAAGACGATCTGATCCGCGCTTGCCTGCGCAAGTTCTTCAACGCCCCCGAAGGTGGAGACAGTTACAGCGCCTTGACTCGTTCCCAAACAGCTTATCACGAGGCGGCGCACGCGATCGTCGCGGATGTTCTGGAGCCCGGATCGGTCAACCTGATCTCAATCAAGGCGACCGACGGAAAGGTCGGTGGAACGGTTTCCTTCCGTAACGATCCGGACTATTTCCATCGGATGATTTATCAGGAAAACCGCGTGCGAGCTATCCTCGCGGGCAAAGCGGTGACCGAAATGGTGTTTGGAGAAATCGACGTCGGTTCCAAATCGGACGTCAACCGGGCGATACGCGTAGTCGAGCGATTCCGAGACGATTTTTCCGCCTACGGATTTGCGAACATTGTCCACCAGTGGACGCCTGAAGCGGTCAAAGCAGACGCGCATCGCCGCATGACCGAGATACTGGAGGACTACTACCGCGAAACCAAGAAGATCTTGGCGGACCATCGCCCCTACCTCGACGCTGTGGCAAAGGCGCTACTTGAAAAAGAAACTCTGCTCGGCTGTGATCTCGCCCGGATCCGGCAAACGGTTGAGGGATGATTTTCGACAGATCTTTCTCCATCTTCCCTTGCAATCGTGTCCCGTTTATGGTACAATGAAGTATCAAACGAACGGGGGTGACCGTATGGCGGAATTAGAACCCAAACGGCTGGCGCTTCTTCGGATCCTTGAGATTTTGCAGAAGAACAGCGACGAAAAACACCCGCTGAAGCAGGACGAAATCTTGCGCATTTTGGAGCGTGACTACGGGATCGTACTTGAACGCAAAGCGGTGGGGCGGATCGTGGCTGTGCTGAAAGACGCGGGGTACGAGATCGAATCCACCGCGTCGGGGTGCTATCTTTCGGAGCGGGCGTTTCTTGACTCGGAGATCCATCTTCTGATCGACGGGATCCTCGCGAGCAAGCACGTCAATCCCCGCCATTCGAAGGAACTGATCGACAAGCTGGCGGCGCTCGCGAGCCCCTCCTTCCGCAAAAACGTGAAGCACGTCTACACGGTCAACGATTGGGACAAAACCGAGGATCCCGCGCTGTTTTACACGATCGAGATCATCGACGAGGCGATCGAACGGAAAAAGCAGATCGAATACGACTACGTCAAGTACGGCGCGGACAAAAAGACGCACGTCACCAGCCGCCAGCGCGGAACGCCCTATCTTCTGATCCTGCACAATCAGCGCTACTACCTGATGTCACTGAACGAAAAGTTCAAGACCGTCTTCTACGATCGGGTGGACCATATCCGGAACGTCCGTATGATCGACGAGCCCGCCACCCCGATCCGCACGGTCCCCGGCTACGAGAACGGTATCGACTACAAGCGCTTCTCCACCGCCCTGCCTTATATGTTCTCCGACCAACCCGAACACGTCGAGTTTCTCGCCGAAACGTGGGTGATCGACCAGGTGATCGACTGGTTCGGCAAGGGGATCACCGTCACCCCCGTCGACGAAAACCGCTGCCGCGTCCGCGTTGAATCCAGCCCGTCGGCGATGAAATACTGGGCGCTCCAGTACGCCGGCGCCGTCGAGATCACCTCCCCCGAAAAGCTCCGTGAGGAAATCGGCAAGACCCTCTCCGAAGCCGCGGAGAAGTACAAGAGCGGAGTATCAGAAAAAAAAGAATAATACAATAATACCGCCGCATCGTTTTTTCGGTGCGGCGGTATATTTCATTGACTCAACCTAAAACGCCCTGTTTTTCTTTCGCTATCTGATCGATAAGACTCTTTTTATCCAATTCGTGATGCAACCGGTTCCATGTTTTTACAACATAGTGTAGATCAATCAAAAATACATAAATCGTTCCGTAAACTTTATCCTGAGCCCAATTAGACGAAACGTTCCCGACATAAACAAGTTTTTCATCTTCGTTTGAGATCATTTCCCCAGTTTTCGACAGAGAATCATATGGCAGGATAAATACATTGAAAACATCATGTGAAGAAAACTTTTCTTCAACATAAGAACCGTAAGTTATTTGTTTTACGATTGACGACGCTTCAGGCAAGCCTTTTGTTTGAGATAGATCGAGTGATCCATATCTATAAAACTTGGAGTCTATTATATATATTTCGTCCTTATCGCCGTTACTGAACTTCATAATTGTATCTGGTCGAATGGTCGGACCAGCCAATTCTTTGTCTGCGGAATGCTTCAAATGCCAAACGAATCTAGGATAGAAATC
Source organism: Clostridia bacterium (assembly GCA_017960705.1). GTDB lineage: Bacteria > Bacillota > Clostridia > Oscillospirales > CAG-272 > UBA1740. The sequence continues at coordinate 14,377 of JAGCYR010000136.1, forward strand.
TTCGGCATTTTCTGTACCGAAAATCCGATCGATCATTCTCTCGAAAACATAATGATAAGAATCTACCCCGTAAACAATGCTATTGTCAGTAGATACCTCATCCAACCCTAATAGAACATTCTTCATATGCAAAAAGCGCAAATGATTATCGTCATTAAATGTTCTGTTCATTTCAGATTGAATGGCATCCAGATACCTTGGAACCATTTTGGGAGCATTTGTCGCTATTTCAATAGACTCAGACTTTATGCCATAAATCCATCCAAGGAAAGATGCACTCTTTTGAACACAATAACGATATGCTTCTGTAAGAACCGTATCTCGCGGGCTTTTAACCTCAACAATTAAATCTGAATAAACAATATTTAAACCAGAAATCATTGGTTGCCGCTGCAATGTGCGTTTCCAGTTTATTCTCCCTCTTTGATTTGCTTTAAACACTCTTTCCAAGGGACTATTAAAACCGTTTTTGATGTAGTCCTCAATGATCCAAATATACGAAAGCAGTGCAAGATCGTCCCCGAAAGCATGATGATCATTAGCATAAACTCTATCTACAGCCGTATGTTTTGCTATAGATATTGTTTTTAGCAGATCAAGGAAATCGTCACGCTCATAATGATCCGGGTCGAAATGGTAACACTCCGGGTAGTAAAAATGAATATGGTTTCCGTCTATTTTTAACCCGACAAAAGAGTTTCCGCTTTCTCCGGTTACCTTGTGTGTGAACAGATTGTCAATTCTCATTCTTCTTCCTCGGCAGGAGCATAAACTGGCAGTTTAGTTGCCAATTCGGATACGAACACATTCGCATGATTCAGGTATTCCCTAATCAAGGAATCTAACGACTTAATCCTTTCATCAAACCACTCATTTCTATTGAATTTTGCAACATCCGCCCACAAATATTCAAAAACTTTATAAGCAAAATCTTTAAGCTTGTTTTCAAATTCCTCGTCAGTAGTCTCGTCCGCACTTTCCATCAATACTTCTGGGTCGACAAAGTATTTTCCAAGTTGCTTATCCTCTGCGGATAATGTTTGAGCATGGTTCAAGATATGTTCATTCACAGCGTTTACAAAAGTCCGCCAAGTCACCGAACTAAGCCCCGGGACATATCTGTCGCCAATCGAATCTTTCGCAAGGAAATCGTTTGTAATTTTTTCGAACTTCCAACGACGTTTGAAAGCAGTATCTAATGTAAAGACCCCCTGATCACTTGTGTTCATTGTTGCAAAAAGATAAAGGTTGGCTGGAATGCGGATTTTTTGAAAATCAAAAGATAACTTTTCTTTTAGATATGCTTGAATATTCACATTTGTGATTGAGTATCTGCTTACCCCATTTTGTCTATCTAACAATTGAAAAATGTCGCCAAAAATGCTTGGCGCATTGCCTCGGTTTAGTTCTTCAACAACCAATGCAACTTTGATCTCCGGATGTTTCAACGCGCTTTCTAGAGCTAATGTGAACGGTCCAGGTATAAAACGATAAGAGACTTTTTCATGCACAACTTCGGGCAAAACCTGACCAACGAAATCAGTATATGAATAGTCCTGATAGAAAGTGGTTCGAAACGACTCTGGGAAATCTTCCTGATTCAATACTGTGTTGTCCAAATAATATGATTTGCCACAGCCAGGAGTACCATAAAAGACCTTGTTGATTCCAGAGTGCTTCGAGATTGCATAGTCATATGATGCCGAAGTGACACTAGTGTCATCCGCATCATTTTCTAAAGGATTTTGGGAACTGATAAGGCTTTTTTTATACTCAATATACTTCTTCAAATAAACAAGCCAATTGTTCTGATTGTTTCGCCGCTCTCTTTTGTTGTCTTTAATATATTGCTCAAGTTTCTTCTGTAATGATTCACATTCGTCACGTCTAAACTCATCGTCGATATTTACAGCCAATTCCACTTCGATTGCTCGAATTCCGGATTCGTATTGAGAATCGGCGTGTTCAACCCCATGTGTTTTGCAATAATCTCTAAACCCATCTCTTCGATTTAAGTGATCATCATCTGCTTCTGTATTTTCTTTAACAAAACCACAGAACAAATCCCATAGCCCCATCATTGGCGGTTCATCGTTGCCGATTCCTGACAAGAATCTGAACATTTTTTCCTTTGCTGTATTTGAACCTTTTTTGCCAAACCTATTGAACGAATCAAATTGGTTCGAATCGAAATTCTCCAAGAGATCTTGTCCCAAAAAAACCGCCTTATATAGTGCCCAAGAATCACCTTCTCGATAAAACTGCACATCAATAGAATCAGTTATTGCTTGCTCGCGATTGGCAACTATAAACATCTTTCTATAGTGACTATTATCGCCAACATATGCTTTGATTTTTTCGGGCGACTTCACTAACGCTTCAAATTCAACCTCTTTCCCCTTCGCCACCGTTAATTCGACAAAGCTTAATCCCTTAGTTTGCTTGTTGCATTTATTCAGCAAATTCACATTTAGCTCAAACAAATCCAACGCTTCAAACCGAAGAAGACTAACTGGATCGAATTGGCAAATCTCATCAAATATTGCAGCAATACCCGTTTCGGATCTTTGAATCTCTTTTAATCTCCACAGACGCTTTACACACGCAGGATCCGACTCTTTTGCGAGTTTAATAAATGCATAATCTCCCTCAAGAATGCCCCCGAGAAAACTCTCTCCGTTGACAGAGGTTCTGTATGTTTTCTCCATAACTTCGTTTTCGTTTTTCATTTTTCCAAAAAACAATCTTGCCATTTCGAGATCCTCCATGTTTCATCTTTTTGGGGAAAACGGTTGTTCTTTTTCAATTATAACATATAAATTGGTGAAATGCAACCAATCAATGACAGCTTAAGTTTTTGCATTTCAAAAAGCCAAGAATTGTATTTCGAAGATCTGCAAGCGCCTTTTCATAATCCCCGTCAAAGCGCTCGAGTAATCTTGCTTTGTCCCATGCTTCGGCTTCATCAAGAAAGATCATCAACGTTTTTTGATACGCTTCTTCAAACATATTGGTTTTCCTTTCTTATCGTTGCTTCCCGACATGTTATTGAAAGTATAACAACCCCGCTGTCCCAAATTCGGGACAGCGGGGTTCCGTTTTATTCTTGGAAGCACAAAGACCAATCTCCGCCCTCAGACTCCAAACATTAAATCGCCGTAGGTGGCAACAGGCCAATACTCTGCCGCTGTCAGCGGTTCCATCTCGTCGACCGCCGTGCGGAGTTCGTCCATCAGGGGCAGGATCTTGTCGGCGTATTCCCTTGCCTTTTCGTACCCGTCCTTGATACCGGCGGCGACCTCTTCCTCGTCCTCGAGCTTCGCGACCAGCCGATAGGTCTCCTCGGCGAGCGCGGTCAGTTTCCGGACAAGATCGGTCTCGACTCTGACGCCGACGTTGTCGAGCAGGGCGCGCTTCTTTGTCGCCGTCGTTGCGAGATCGCGCATATACTTCTCGACGGCGGGCAGGTAGTCGCGGCGCACCATATTGATCATGGTGAGCGCCTCGATGTTGACGACTTTCGCGTAGTTCTCAAACAGGATCTCCTTGCGCGAGAACAACTCGTTTTTATTCATCACGCCGTGGCGGGTGAACAGTTCGATATTCTTCTCGGCGGTGAGGTACGGGAAAGCGTCGACGGCGCGCTTGAGTTCAAGCAGCCCGCGTTCCTTCGCCTCTTTGCGCCACTCCTCGGAATAGCCGTTGCCGTTGAAGATGATGCGGCGGTGCGCGGTCAGCTCGCGGCGGATCAGCGTACGGAGAGAGGCGTCGAAGTCCTCCGCCCCCTCGAGTTCGTCGGCGAACAGACGCAGTTCCTCGGCGACGGCGGTATTCAGGACGATGTTCGGCATCGCGACGTTCTGCGACGAGCCGGGCATCCTGAACTCGAACTTGTTGCCGGTGAAAGCGAAGGGCGAGGTGCGGTTGCGGTCGGTGGCGTCGCGGGTGAAGGTCGGGACCGACGGAACGCCGAGGTTCATTGTCTCGCGACCCGCGCCGTTGTAGGCGTGACCCGACACGATGGATTCGACGACCGCCTCGAGTTCGTCCCCGATGAACATGGAGACGATCGCGGGGGGCGCCTCGTTGCCGCCGAGACGGTGATCGTTGCCCGCCGACGCGACCGAGAGCCGGAGCAGGTCTTGGTACTCGTCGACCGCCTTGACCACCGCGGCGAGGAAGAGCAGAAATTGCAGGTTCTCCGCGGGAGTGCGCCCGGCTTTCAGGAGGTTTTTGCCGCCGTCGGTCGCGAGCGCCCAGTTGTCGTGTTTGCCGCTGCCGTTGACCCCGGCGAAGGGCTTCTCGTGGAGGAGACAGGTCATCCCGTGCTTCTCCGCGGTCCGCTTCATATACTCCATGATCAGGAGGTTCTGGTCGATCGCCATATTCGCCGTGCCGAAGATCGGCGCGAGTTCGTGCTGCGCCGGCGCCGCCTCGTTGTGCTTGGTCTTGGCGTCGACCCCGAGACTCCAGAGTTCGCGGTCAAGATCCGCCATAAACGCCGAAACGCGGGGCTTCAGGGCGCCGAAATAGTGATCTTCCAGCTCTTGTCCCTTCGGAGCGGGAGCGCCGAAGAGGGTGCGCCCGGTGTAGCGCAGATCGGGACGGCGCAGATAGTCCGCGCGGTCCACGAGGAAATACTCCTGCTCCGCGCCGACCGTGACCGAAACGCGCTCGGTCTCGTTGTCGCCGAACAACCGCAGGATGCGGACGGCTTGCGCCGAGATCGCGTCGAGCGAACGGAGCAGCGGGGTCTTCGCGTCAAGCGCCTCTCCGCTGTACGAGCAGAACGCCGTCGGGATGTAGAGCGAGCCGTCCTTTACGAAGGCGTAGGACGCGGGATCCCACGCGGTATAGCCCCTCGCCTCGAAGGTGGCGCGGAGCCCGCCGGACGGGAAGCTCGAGGCGTCGGATTCGCCCTTGATCAGCTCTTTGCCCGAGAATTCCATAATGACCTTTCCCCCGCCGACGGGAGAAAGGAAACTTTCGTGTTTTTCGGCGGTCACGCCGGTCAGCGGTTGGAACCAATGCGTGAAATGGGTCGCGCCGTTCTCGATCGCCCAATCCTTCATGGCGTTGGCGACCGCGCCCGCGATCGAGGCGTCGATCTCGCCGCCGGTGGCGATCGTGCGCGTCAAACTGCGGTAGACGTCCTTCGGCAGACGCTCCCGCATCACTTCGTCGCTGAACACCCTGCACCCGTAGATCTCGGGCACACGCACGTTTGTACTCATCAGATAAACTCCTGTAAAGTCTTCTCGACGCGCGCTCCGCGCGCCGATATAATAGATTTATTATAGTTTATTCCGCCGCTTTTGTCAAGTCTCCCCCGTTCCCCCGCAGAGGGAGCGAGCGAAAAACGCGAAAAAAGGTTGACCTTGCGGAGAAGTTGTGATATACTGACAATAATTATAATCTCCGTACGCCCCGACGCGAAAAGAAAGGACCGTCCGATGAAGATCTGTGAAAAACTGAAACGCGGGACCCCCACCCTCTCATTCGAGGTCTTTCCGCCCAAGCCCGGACTCCCGATCGAGCCGACGCTCGAGGCGGTAAGACGGGTGGCGGCGCTCCGGCCCGACTTTATCAGCGTGACCTACGGCGCGGGCGGAAACGGCGCGAAGGGCACGGTGGCGCTCGCCTCCGACGTGCAGAACCGGTCGGGGATCACGGCGCTCGCGCACCTGACCTGCGTCGGATCGAGCAGAGCCGACGTCGCCTCGCACCTCGCCGAGCTGAAAGCCAACGGGATCGAGAACGTGCTGGCGCTCCGCGGCGATCTCCCCGAAGGGGGGACGCGGACGGGCGATTTCCGCTACGCCTCCGACCTCGTCACCGAGATCAAGGCGACCGGGGATTTCTGCATCGGCGCCGCCTGCTATCCCGAGGGGCATATCGAGTGTCCGCACCGCGAGGACGATATCGCGCACCTGAAAGACAAGGTCGATCGGGGCGTGGACTTTTTGACGACGCAGATGTTCTTCGACAATTCCGTGCTCTACAGCTTCCTGTACCGGGCGATGGCGCGCGGGATCGAGGGGCCGGTGCTCGCGGGGATCATGCCGGTCACCAACGGCAAAATGAGCGCCCGCGCCGGCGCACTCTCGGGCGCGACCCTGCCCAACCGCTTCCGCCGGATCGTCGACCGCTACGGCGAGGATCCCGACGCGATGAAGCAGGCGGGGATCGCCTACGCCACCGAACAGATCGTCGATCTTTTGGCGAACGGCGTACGCGGCGTCCACGTCTATACCATGAACAAACCCGACGTCG
>JAGCYR010000137.1 GCA_017960705.1 Clostridia bacterium
CCAAACCCGAAAAGGATCCGAAGGCGATCGCGGCGGCGAAACTCCTGCCCCAGAGCGGCTACCCGAAGTGCCTGCTCTGTCACGAAAACGAGGGCTACGCCGGAAACGAAGCCAAGCCCGCAAGACAGAACCTCCGCCAGATTCCCTTCGATATGGACGGCTGCCGCTGGTATCTGCAGTATTCGCCCTACGTCTACTACAACGAGCACTGTATCGCCCTGTCGGAGAAGCACGAGCCTATGAAGATCGACCGTTCGACCTTCGCCAAGCTGCTCGGCTTCGTCTCGCGTTTCCCGCACTATTTCATCGGCTCGAACGCCGATCTGCCCATCGTCGGGGGCTCGATCCTCTCGCACGATCATATGCAGGGCGGGCGGCACGTTTTTCCGATGGAGCGGGCGAAGATGGTTTGCCCCGTCTCGTTCCCCGGCTTTGATTCCGTCCGCTGCGGGATCGTCGATTGGCCGCTTTCGGTGCTCCGTCTTCGTAGCGCGGATAAGGACGCGATGATCGAGCTTGCCGACCGGATCCTCACGGCTTGGCGCGGCTATTCCGACCCCGCCTGCACGGTCTTTGCCGAAACCGACGGCGAACCGCACAACACGATCACCCCGATCGCCCGTATGCGCGACGGAGAATTCGAGCTCGACCTCGTCCTCCGCAACAACCTGACCACCCCCGAACATCCCCTCGGGCTCTACCATCCGCACGAAGAACTGCACCATATCAAGAAAGAGAATATCGGTCTGATCGAGGTGATGGGGCTCGCCGTCCTGCCCGCCCGCCTCAAATCCGAGATGGCGAAAACGGCTGACGCGATCACGTCCGGCGCCGACCTCCGTTCCGACCCGGTTCTCGAAAAACACGCCGATTGGGTCGACGAGCTCCGAGAGAAATACACCTTTACGAAAGAGAACGTGAACGAGATCCTGTTCCGGGAGATCGGCGCGGTCTTCGTCCGGGTGCTGGAGGACGCCGGGGTCTACCGTGCGACCGACGAGGGCAGAGCGGGCTTCCTCCGCTTCCTTTCGACCCCGGACGGTAAGGCGAAATGAACAGGCTCGTGATCGTATCGACCCTGTTCGTGCTCGGCTCGCTCGCCGGGTACGTTCTCGAGGTCTTTTACCGCCGCTTCTTCTCCGCGAAGAAGTGGATCAACCCCGGTTTTCTCGTCGGACCCTATATCCCGCTCGACGGCTTCGGGGTGATGCTCCTCTACGGACTCTCGAATATCGATCTGCTCTCGTTCGGGATGTCGGGGGTCGGGGAGCATATCGTACGGGTCGTGACGATCGGGATCTCGCTCACCCTGATCGAGTTCGTGACCGGGATCATCTTCATCCGGGGTCTGCACATCAAACTGTGGGACTATTCCGACCGCTTCGGCAACGTGATGGGCGTGATCTGCCCGTTGTTTTCGGTCATCTGGTTCGCGCTCGGTTCGGGCTACTACTTCTTTTTGAACGGTCCCTTGGTCGCCGTGATCGAGTGGCTCGGGGAGAATCCGATCTACTCCTACACCGTGGGGCTTGTGATCGGGATGATCCTCGTCGACACGTTCTATTCGGTCCGGCTCGGCATCCGCATCCGCGCCGCCGCCGATCAGGTCGTCGTGCGCTACGAGCAGTTCAAACTCGACCTAAAACGCGAGGCGCTTGAGCGCGCGGAGAACAGCCGTTTCTACGGAACGCTGGTCGCGGTCTTTCGCGCCGGCGGCACGCTCCGCGACGTGATCCGCCACCACGCCGAACTCCTCCGCCAGCCGAAAAAGTGGTGGAAAAAAGATCAATAATAAAAACGATTCCGCTCCGTCAAACGACGGAGCGGAATCGTTTTGTTTTGGGCGTCGGTCACTTTTTCATCTGCGCCGTTTTGCGGACGATCGAGCGGAGGATCCGGACGACCGCGTCCATCCCCTCGACGGTGATATGCTCGTAGGGACCGTGGAAGCCGTAGCCGCCGGTACCGAGGTTCGGGCAGGGAAGCCCGCGCCAGGTCAGGGTCGCGCCGTCGGTGCCGCCGCGGATGGGCTCTGAGATCGGAGAGACTCCGCATTCCTTGGTCGCCTCGAGCGCGAGGTCGACGACGTAGGGCGTTTCCTCGATCTTCTCGCGCATATTGCGGTACTGGTCGCGGATCTCGATTCTGACCGTTCCCGCGCCGTATTCTTCATTGAATTTGTCCGCGAGCGCCCGGATCGCCGCCTTCTTCTCCTCTAACTTCTTCGCGTCGTGGTCGCGGAGGATGTAGTGCAGTTTCGCCGCCTCGACGTTCCCCGAAAGATCGGTCAGGTGGTAGAATCCGACGCGCCCCGCGGTGGTGGCGGGGGTCTCGTTTTTCGGCAGCGCCGCGGCGAACTCCGACGCGATCAAACCCGCGTTTTTCATGATCCCGGTCGCCTCGCCCGGATGGACGTTGAATCCCGAGACAAAAACGTCGGCGCCCGCGGCGTTGAAGTTCTCCCAGACCACCTCGCCTTCAAACCCGCCGTCGATCGTATAGGCGAAATCGGCGCCGAAGCGGTCGATATCGAAGCAGAGCGTCCCGCACCCGACCTCCTCGTCGGGGGTGAAGCAGACGGCGACTTTCCCGTGCGGCTCGCCGCTTTCGATCAGCTCTTCCAAGAGGGTCATCGCCTCCGCGATCCCCGCC
>JAGCYR010000138.1 GCA_017960705.1 Clostridia bacterium
AGTCTGTATTCGAACCTTTGAGTTTCCGCGCCGGAGGCGTGGAAACTCGAGTTTCACGCCATCCTATACTGTTCCCGCTTTATCATATTCGGGCGTGAAACAAGGTTAGCGCGCATCGCGCGCGTCGAATCCCTTTACATTGGGTATCTATTTTCACATTGACAATCAAACAAAACAATGCTATCATTGATTTATCATTCTTTATCTAATCTGAGGTCCCCTATGTCCCCCGTCTTCACATCTCCCCGCATCTCCTTCGTGCCCGTTTCCCTATCCCTTATCCCCGATTATCTGATCTTGGTCAACGACGTCGAGAACGTTCAGCGCTTTATCGGCGGGATCCACGAACCGTGTGCCTACACCGAAGCAAAAGAGATCGCTTGGGTGAGCGATAAACTCTCAGATAATTCCCCCGTCTTCTCGATGCTCGAACAATCGACCGGTCGCTTCATCGGCAACATTGAGTTTATGTCCATCCAAGACGGCAAAGGCGAACTCGGGATCGCGATCACGGCGTCGATGCAGGAGAAAGGTTTCGGCACCGAGGCGATCCAGGCGTTCCTGTCATACGGTGTCGAGCGTTACGGGCTTACGAAAGTCTGTCTTCGTGCGCGCCCATGGAACCCCCGCGCACTCCACGTCTACGAAAAATGCGGATTTGTCGAGTACGACCGTACGGAAGAGCACGTGTTTATGGAGATTGACCTTTCAAAAAACGAGTGAATACAAAAAAGAAACCCCGTCCGGGGTTTCTTTTTTTCGGACTGTATCACGAAGCGCTGCTGATCCGTTCCTCTTCGTCCATCACGCGGAGCATAATCCGTGCGAAGGTCGGATCGAACTGCGTTCCGATGCCCTTTCGAAGCTCGTCCTTCACCGCTTCGCGTGTCAGCGGTTCCCTGTAGCTTCTGACCGAGGTCATTGCGTCGTAGGCGTCCGCGACGGCGATAATGCGGGCGATCAGCGGGATGTCCTCGCCGGATAGACCGTCGGGATAGCCCCTGCCGTCGTAGCGTTCGTGGTGGTGCCGGGCGCCGACGGCAAGATAGGGCGCCGTCTGGATGCTGGAGAGGATCTGATCGCCGAAGACCGGATGCTTTTTGATCTCCGCGTATTCCTCGTCAGTCAGTTTACCGATCTTGTTGATGATCTCAAGCGGGACGCCGATCTTGCCGACGTCGTGAAGCAGCGCCGCGAAATACACCTGCTCGCAGGTCTTTTCGGGGAGGCGCGCTTCCCTTGCGATCCGTCTGGAATAGAGCGCCACGCGGATCGAATGACCGCTGGTGTACTTGTCCTTCGCGTCGATGGCGTTGGCGAGCGCCTCGGTGGTCTCCTCGAACATTTCGGATTCCTTCTTGCGGGCTTCACGCGTGGAGGCGAGCTCGCGTTCCCTTGCGTGCTGTGCGACGTCGCTGATGTAGCTCAACGCGTAGGTGTAGAATACGATCACGACCAGCGCCATGGTGATCGTCGTGAGAGACAGACCGTAGAGGAATATCTGCGCGACGGTCGCGAAGATCGGGAGAGAGATGCTGATAAACAGCGAGGTGACGAAGCGCTTCGGTAACCGTTTGCGATGGACGAGGATGACCGTTTCCTGCAGGATGACCATAACGAAGGGGATCACGTAGCAGAGCAGGTGCCATGATCCGCGCTGGTACCGGTTGTTCTCGTCGATCGTGTAATACAGGTTGGTAAAGGGGGCGATCAGGATCAGGATCATCCCGACGATAAAGAGATAGTCGCAGATCCGGAGAAGCAGAGGTTTTTTCGAAAGCTTCCCTTCCGTAATAAAAAGATCGACCAGATAATGCGTAAGCAGGAACGGGATGAAGAGAACGAGGAAATAGCCCATCCCGTTCGAGAGACGAACCATCACGTAACCGAGACGCGACGGGTCTCCGTCAAACTTGTACGCAAAACGGTCGAAAAACAGAAGAAGCATCGCCGACGTTTCCATGGCGGCGAGAATATGTTTCGTTCGGGCAGGCAGAGACCGGGCGAGCAGCGTCATGACCGCGAGGATCCCGCATGCGCCGCCCAGAAAGAGCATCACGTCAAGTTGAAATGATCTTAAATAGTCCATTTCAGTCCCTTTCCGTCAAACTTTAAGCGGCTATCAACATTATACAACAAAATAAACGAATTTACAAGACTTTAGCGCGGATTATTCCATAAAAAAAATCACGGAACCGCTTGACAGATTTCGAGTACCGTTGTATAATGAATTTGCGAAACGGTCGCAAATTGGAGAGGTGAATCGAGTGCGTTACGCAACGAAACAGAGAAAACGGCTTCTGGAAGTGCTGGAAGCGCATCCCGACGAGACGCTCTCGGTTCCCGAGATCTCCGAGCTGGTTTCACCCGAAGCGGTCAGCCCCAGCGCGATCTACCGCAATCTGTCCTCTCTTGAAAAGGAAGGTTTCGTCAAGCGCGTTTCGCTTCCGCTTTCGCAAAAGATCGGGTTCCGCTACGTCGGCGCCGATAAATGCAAGGAACATCTGCACCTCGAATGCAAGAAGTGCGGCAAGACCTTCCATCTTCCGCTTGAGGCGAGCGAACGGCTGATCGACGGCGTCAAGGGAGACGCGGGATTTGAGGTTGACCGCGCGGAGACCGTTCTGCTCGGCGTTTGCGCGGACTGCAGCAAGAACTGAAACCATAATACAATGAACGGCGGTGAGACCATGACGAATAAACGCAGGATCATATCTATCCTTATGATCCTTCTGATCGTTTTCGTTCTGGTCTCGTCATTCTGGTTTATCTTACACGAAACGCACCACGACTGCACGGGCGAGGACTGCCCCGTCTGCGCCATGATCGCGATCTGCAGGAATACCCTGAAGACCGTTTTGATCGCGCTCCTGCTCGTTTTGTCCGCCCTTGCCTCCCGAAGCGCGGGGCGTGCGTTCGTTTCTTCCTCCGCGCAGTTTAACCCGGAGGAAACGCCCGTTTCTTTAAAAGTCAAGCTCCTGAATTGAATCGTTTATAACAAGGGGATACTCTTCCAAACGGAGGAGTTATTCGGCGTTGCGCCGTTCCCCTTGTTTTTTCTGATGCCCGAATCATTTGAAAACAGGAGAAACAATATGAAGAAAATACTTGCTCTGACACTTTGCGTGTTGGTTTTCGCCGGGATCCTCTCCGGCTGCTCTATAAATGAAAAGAGCGATAAGATCGAGATCGTCACGACCATTTTTCCCGAATACGACTGGGTGCGGGAGATCCTCGGAGAAAACAACGACCGCGTTAACATCACGATGCTGATCGACAGCGGCGCCGATCTTCACAGCTATCAGCCGACTGCGGACGATATCGTGAAGGTCGCGACCTGCGATCTGTTCATCTACGTCGGGGGCGAATCCGACGCGTGGGTTGCGGACGTCTTAAAGACCGCGAAAAATCCGGATATGATCGTCGTCAATCTGCTTGACGTTCTCGGGGACAAGGTCAAGGAGGAAGAAGTCAAGGAAGGCATGGAAGCCGAGGATGAACACGACCATGATCACGACGAGGAAGAAGAACACGATCACGATCACGAGCACGAGCATCACCACGACGAAGACGAGCCGGAGTTCGACGAACACGTCTGGCTCTCTCTGAAAAACGCAGTTGACCTGACCGGATTCATCGCGGAGAAGATCAAGACCCTTGACCCCGATCACGCCGACTACTACGCCGCCAATACCTCCGCATACGTCGCAAAGCTGCAAGCTCTTGACGCGAAGTACGCCGCGGCGGTCAACGAGGGCACGGTCAAGACGCTGCTCTTCGGCGACCGCTTCCCCTTCCGGTATCTCGTCGACGACTACGGATTGGACTATTTCGCCGCGTTCGTCGGATGCTCCGCGGAGAGCGAAGCGAGCTTTGAAACCATCGTGTTCCTATCGAACAAGGTCGACGAGCTTCATCTCAAAGCCATCATGCAGATCGAAAGCGCGGACGGCAAGATCGCGAACACGATCAAGAATCAGACCCAAACGAAGGATCAGACCGTCCTAACGCTCGACTCGATGCAGTCGGTCACGGCAAAAGACGTGAAGAACGGCACGACCTATCTCGGCGTGATGGAGCGCAATCTTGAAGTACTGAAAGAGGCTCTGAAGTAATCTAACGTTCCCCGTTTTCCCCCGAACGACTTGCAAAGGAAGAACAAACGTATGAAAAGACTCGGTAAAATCGTCTCCATTCTTTTAGCGGCGGCTATGATCCTTTTCACCTATGGATGCGGATCCGATATTGCGTCAACCGGGGGAAACGGGACCGGTGAAAAACCCGAGGGTATCGATCCCGCCGACCGTCTTGATATCATCAGCCAGGACGAATATCTGCTCTACCAAAACGTTTTTTACAACGGATACGCGTCGAAGATGGACGGGACGAAGGTAAAGAAGACCGGCGTTCTCGCCACGCTGCACGACGCGTTCAACGACTTGGACCGCTACTACGTCTGGGGCTATTACGACAATACGAAGTGCTGCGACTGGCAATGGGAGCTCAAGCTGAAGGACGGCACGGAACTACCCCCTGAAGGGTCTCTGATCACAGTCGAGGGAACCTTCGTCTACGACGAAGATGCGCTCGACGATTACTGGATCAAGGACGCGAAGGTCACGACCAAAACGAAGTATACCGGCGCGTTATACGATCTCAATATGTTTCTGATGAGCGACACGCTCGAACGGGTCCAGATCATCAACGTCCTGCGCTTTCCCGATTATTTCAAGGATAAGAGCTACAGCGCGTACGGCAGGATCAAGACGATCGATTCGATCCAGGATCCGTATTACAACGGTTCGTGGGACATCCCGATCATTTGGTCGAACGAGATCCCCGCGATCGGAACGACGGTCGTTCTGACCGGGACGGTTACAGCCGGTACGCTGAACGTCGGGACCATGCAAACCATTGACTGATTTAAACGCATTTGGAGGTCGATAATATGGCACTGCTGACCTGCCGGGATCTTTCGCTCGGCTACGACGGACGCGTGATCGCTCACGGGATCAACTTTAGCGTTGAGTCCGGGGACTATCTCTGCGTCGTCGGGGAGAACGGATCCGGGAAAAGTACGCTGATGAAGACCATCCTCGGGCTTCTTCCGCCGATCGGAGGCGAGATCGTCACGGGCGACGGGCTCAAACATACCGAGATCGGGTATCTTCCCCAGCAGACCGAGGTACAGAAGGATTTTCCCGCGTCGGTGTGGGAGATCGTGCTCTCGGGCTGCGGGAACCGGATGGGTTCGCGCCCGTTCTATAACAAGGAAGACAAAGAACGGGCAAGAAGCAACATAGAACGCATGCGGATCTCGCACCTGGTCAAACGGTGCTACCGCGAGCTTTCGGGCGGTCAGCAGCAGCGCGTTCTGCTTGCAAGGGCTCTCTGCGCGACGACCAAGCTGCTGGTGCTCGACGAGCCGGTCGCGGGGCTGGATCCCGTCGTGACCGCAGAGATGTACGAGTTGATCGACGAACTGAATAAAAAGGACGGGATCACGGTCATTATGATCTCGCACGATATAGCCGCTGCTCTGAAATACGCGGATCACATCCTTCACGTTTCGGGCAACGTCTTTTTCGGAACGACTGAAGAATATAAAAACAGCGGCGAAGCGCTCGCTTTTCTGAAGGGCGGTGAGAACAAATGATCGACAAGTTCGAAAAACTGTCGCTTTATCTTCAGTTCTCCTTCGTACAGTACGCGCTGATCGTCGGGGTGCTGATCGCTATCTGCTCGTCGCTTCTCGGCGTGACGCTTGTCTTAAAACGCTTTTCATTTATCGGCGACGGGCTCTCCCACGTTGCGTTCGGCGCGATGGCGATCGCGGCGGTCGTGGGGCTGACAAACGATATGCCCCTGATCCTTGCCGTCACGACGGCGTCGGCGATCCTGCTGCTCCGCACGGGACAGAACACGAAGATCAAGGGCGACGCCGCCGTCGCGATGATTTCCGTCGGCGCACTCGCGATCGGGTATCTTCTGATGAACGTTTTTTCCAAATCCAGCAACGTGTCGGGAGACGTCTGCTCGACCCTGTTCGGCTCGGTCTCGATCCTGACTCTGACCGTGACCGAAGTGTGGTTGAGCGTTATCCTGTCCGCCGTCGTGTTTATCGTTTTCATTCTGTTCTACAACAAGATCTTCTCGGTTACGTTCGACGAGAATTTCGCGAAGGCGACCGGCGTTAAGACGGGGCTCTACAATCTCCTGATCGCGGTCGTGATCGCCGTCATCATCGTTCTGGCGATGAATCTGGTCGGTTCGCTTCTGATCTCGGCGCTCGTGATCTTCCCCGCGTTGTCCGCGATGCGCGTTTTCAAAAGTTTCCGCGCCGTGACCGTCTGCTCCGCCGTTTTCTCAGTGTTCGCCGCGGGGCTGGGGATCCTGATCGCGATCATGTTCGGTACGCCGGTCGGTTCGACCATCGTCGGGACCGATATCGTCGGCTTTTTGATCTTCTTCCTGATCGGTACCTTCACGAAGAGCAAAGCGTAACAATCCATCCTCAACAAAAACAGCCGTCCGAACGGACGGCTGTTTTTGTTGTATGGGTCAGCGGACCATTTCGTTCTTCGGTCCTTTGGCGAGGTGGGTCGTGATGATGCGGGTGACGTCGTGGATATCGCAGACCGTCATATCGCCCGGGATGGTGTTCTTGATCGCCGCCATCGCGTCGCCGAACTGCGCGGCGTGCTCGATATCGTGGTATTTGAGGATCCCGTACAGGGCGCCCGCGACGTAGGCGTCTCCGCTGCCCAGCCGATCGACTACCTCGATCTCGCGATAGGGTTCCTCGGCGAAGTGTTGATCCTCAGAGACGTCGTAGACAAGACTGCCGAAATCGTGGCGGGTCGGCGAGATCACTGTGCGTTGCGTGCTGGCGATCATCTTCAGTTCGGGGTACTCTTTTGCAAGTTCGCGGTGGATCTCCCTGAGTTCGCCTTTTCTGCCGAGCATACGGCGCAGGGTCTCTTCGGAGATAAAGAGCAGATTGACGTACGGAAGGATCCCGAGGATGGTCTCTCTTGCCTCTTCTTCGCTCCAGAGCGCCGCGCGGTAGTTGACGTCGAAAGAAATCAGCGTACCGTTCTCATGGAAGCGGCGGATCATCTCGATCACCTGACGACGGAGCGATTCGCCGAGCGCGAGGGTGATCCCGCTCAAATGGAATACTTTGCAGGAGGTGAAGATCCGGGGATCGAGTTCGTCGAGCGAAAAGCGGACGAAGGAAGAATCGGTGCGGTCGTACGCGACGACGGAAACGCGCGGATACGCGCCTCTTTCGTAATAGTAGATGCCGAGGCGTTTCTCAGGGGACGAATCGTAGGTCACGAAATCGTCGCTCGTACCCGTATAGCGGATCTTGTTCTTGATGAACTTCCCGATCTCGTTGTCGGGCAGCCGCGTGACGATCCCCGTGCGCAGCCCGAGCTGCGAGATGCCCGAAACCACGTTGAGTTCCGAGCCGCCCGCGCATTTCTCAAACGATTCGCTCTGCGAGATCCGATCTTTTCCCTCAGGGGAAAGACGGAGCATAACTTCCCCGATCCCAAGAACGTCGAATTCCCGTTGCGGGAGATTCTCGAGCATAGCGGTCCTCCTTTTTGTATCAGCGGACGACGATATTGACGATCTTTCCGGGTACGACGATCTCTTTGACAACGGTTTTCCCTTCGAGCGCGGCGGCGATCTTTTCGTCGGACTTGGCTTTGGCGAGGATCTCGTCCTTACCGGCGCCCGCCGTGAGGGTCACGACGGCGCGAACCTTACCGTTGATCTGGATCGGGAACTCGATCTCGTCGTCGGCGGTCTTTCCCTCGTCGTAGACGGGCCACGGCGCAAGAGAAACCAGACCTTTTCCGCCGCAGAACGCCCAGACTTCCTCCGCAAGGTGCGGAGCGAAGGGCGCGAGGATCGCCGAGAAGGTTGCAAGTTCGTCAAAGGTCAGCGCGCCGGCGTCGTAGATCTCGTTGATGAAGGACATCATCGCCGCGATGGCGGTATTGAACTTCATCGCCTCGATATCCTCGGAGACCTTCTTGACGGTCTTGTGGAGGGACTTTTCAAGCGCAGGGGTGGTCCCTTTGCCTTTGGCGAGATCGGTCAGCCCCGCGAACCGCTCGAGGAACCGCTTGCACCCCTTGATGGACTGCGGGTTCCATGGCGCGGATTTCTCAAAGTCGCCGATGAACATTTCAAACAGACGCATCGTGTCGGCGCCGTATTCCTTCACGATATCGTCGGGGTTGACGACGTTTCCGCGGGATTTGGACATCTTCTCGCCGTTCTCGCCGAGGATCATACCGTGCGAGGTGCGCTTTTTGTAGGGCTCCTTCTCCTTCAGAACGTCGATATCAAAGAGGAACTTCGCCCAGAAACGGGAGTACAGCAGATGGAGCGTGGTATGTTCCATACCGCCGTTGTACCAGTCGACCGGCATCCAGTACTCGAGCGCCTCTTTGGATGCGAGCGCCTTATCGTTGTGCGGATCGCAGTAGCGGAGGAAGTACCAGGACGAGCCCGCCCACTGCGGCATAGTGTCGGTCTCGCGCTTGCCTGGACCGCCGCACTTCGGGCATTTGCAGTTGACCCAGTCGGTCATCAGGGCGAGCGGAGATTCCCCGGTCTCGGTCGGCTCGTAGGAATCGACCTCGGGGAGCGTCAGGGGCAATTCGGACTCCGGAACGGCGACCCATCCGCACTTCTCGCAGTTGATCAGCGGGATGGGCTCACCCCAGTATCTCTGGCGGGAGAACACCCAGTCGCGGAGCTTGAAGTTGATCTTCTTCACGCCGATCCCGCGATCGGTCAGGTATTCGATGATCTTCTTTTTCGCTTCGGCAACCTCGAGACCGTCGAGGAATCCGGAGTTGACCATCTTCCCCGTCTCGACGTCGGTAAACGCCGCCTGCGTCACGTCGCCTCCCGCGACGACCTCCACGATGGGAAGATCGAACTTCTTGGCGAACTCCCAGTCGCGGTCGTCGTGCGCCGGGACCGCCATGATCGCGCCGGTGCCGTAGCCCGAGAGGACGTAGTCGGAGATGAAGATCGGGATCTCGCGCCCGTTCACGGGGTTGATCGCGCGAACGCCGTCGAGCTTGACGCCGGTCTTCTCTTTTGCGAGTTCGGTCCGCTCGAAGTCGGACTTGCGCGTCGCAGCTTCTCTGTAAGATACCGCCTCGTCGTAATTCTTCAGTTTATCTTTCCAGAGGTCGATATACTCGTGCTCGGGCGCGATGACCATATAGGTCGCGCCGAAGAGCGTGTCGGGACGGGTGGTATAGATTTTCAGGGGATCGCCCGCCGTGGTCTCGAATACGACCTCCGCGCCGGTCGAACGCCCGATCCAGTTGATCTGCTGGGTCTTGACCTTCTCGATGAAATTGACGTCCTCGAGATCGTCGATCAGACGGTCGGCGTACGCCGTGATCTTCAGCATCCACTGCTCCTTGACCTTGTGGATGACGGGAGCGCCGCAGCGTTCGCAGACACCGTTCACCACTTCCTCGTTCGCAAGCACGACCTTGCAGGAGGTGCAGAAGTTGACCGACATCTTTTTCTTGTAGGCGAGACCCTTCTCGAACAGTTTAAGGAAGATCCACTGCGTCCATTTGTAGTAGCTCGGATCGGTGGTGTTGATCTCACGGTTCCAGTCGAACGACAGACCGAGAGATTTGAGCTGCGCCTTGAAACGCGCGACGTTCCGTTCGGTCACGATGCGCGGATGGATATGGTTCTTGATCGCGAAGTTCTCGGTCGGCAGTCCGAAGGCGTCCCATCCCATTGGGAACAGGACGTTATAGCCCTGCATCCGTCTTTTTCTCGAAACGATATCGAGCGCCGTATAGGAACGCGGGTGACCGACGTGCAGACCGTTGCCCGAAGGATACGGGAACTCCACCAGGGTATAGTATTTCGGTTTGGTGTAGTCGTTGGTGGCGGCGAAGGCGTTTACTTCGTCCCACTTTTTCTGCCATTTTGCTTCGATGGTTTGAAAGTCGTGTTTCATTCTCTGTATTTCCTTTTCAAGATTTGCGTTAATTATTGATCGTCCGGAGTCAGAAGGTCGGACACGTCGACCTCGGCGTCGGGGGAAGCGAGCCGTTCGAGACGGTAGTACTCCCGCGATTCACGGTCGAAAATATGGACGATCACTGACCCGAAGTCGCAGAGGATCCAGGCGCCGCCGTCACGCCCTTCGACGTGGGCGCACGGGATTTCGCGACGACCCATTTCGTAGACCAGATCGTCCGAGAGCGCCTTGATCTGGGTCGAGGAACGTCCGGTCACGATCACGTAATAGTCGGCGATCACCGTCACGTCGGAGACGGAAAGGAGCTTCAGCTGCGCCGCTTTCTTGTTGAGCAGGATCTTTGCCGCTTCTCTAGCGAGAACAAGCGGCTCGGCGTCCTTCATGGACGGAACGGGCGGGTTTTCAAACAGTTCGGAACGGTCGGTCATTCGGTTTCTCCTTATAATCGTTCGGTATGATTCGGGTAATGTTTTCGCAGTGCGGCGGCGGCGCGTTCGGTCGTCGGATCGGGGTCGATCCCTTTGTCTTTCAAATACTGCAGCGTGAATTCCAGTACCGCAAGGATCGAAAGGTCGAGATGACGGATTCTTTCGGTCGGGTCATCAGGCATTCCGGAATAAAACTTCACGCGCGCCGCCCTGCAGTATTGCCAAGGGCGGTTGGGCTCGATGAAATCGGCGAAGAACAGCAGTTTGTCGAAGGTCGACATCTTCTCCGAACCCGTCGTATGCTTGTAAATCGAAGAGATAATTTCGGGCAGAGCGTACTTTTGATAGACTTTCGGGATCAGGTACGCCGCGGCGTGTCCGTGCAGGATCGCGGGCGATTTGACGGCGGAATCGAGCTCGGGATCACAGTTTTCCCTGCAGATAGCGATCTGTTCTTCGATCGGCATTTCTTTCGCCAGATCGTGCAGAAGCGCCGCCGCGCGCAGTTCCGTGATCTTCCCGGGGAGATAGATCCGACCGAGCCGCGTGATCTCTTCTTCAACGCCCTTCGTATGAATGAACCGTTTTTCGGAAAGAAGCGCCGCGACCTCGTCCGAGAGTTCCCGCAGGACTTGTTCGTTAAACATCGTACAGTTTCTCTTTTTCGATATACTTCAATACGTCGTCGTCCAACCGGTCTGAAACGCTCTCGCCCGCTGCGATCTTCTCGCGCAGAAACGTGGAGGAGACGTCGTAGATCCGGTTCTTCAGGAATACGATATTCCCCTTGTAAACCGAGAGCAGTTCTTCCCTCTTTTTCGCGATCGCTTCGGCGGTTACGGGATCAAAGGAACGGGAGGCGACGACCACTGTCGCAAGGCGGAGGATCTCGTCGGGACGGCGCCAAGTATCGAGCGTCAGGAACATATCCGTCCCCATCATAAGATAGAGTTCGCGGTCGGGAGCGGACAGAGCGGTCAGCGTTTCGTAGGTGAAGCTCGTGCC
>JAGCYR010000015.1 GCA_017960705.1 Clostridia bacterium
CCATCCGGCGTACGCAAAAGAGATCCTCCCGCAAGCCGAGAAGTTCCCGCGGTCTGGGATCCGCGTTTCTCTGCAGCTCAGCAACACGGTGGGACACGGGGAATACATCTCCAAACGCGACTGCTCGGGGCTGGTCTATCCCGGCTCTCCGGTGCGGAACCTCATCGGCTGGGACGGGGTCGTCGCGCGCCACTCCTTCTGCTGGCGCGACCGGGTCTTCCGCGACTATATTCTCTCGTCGATCGAGACGTATCTGCCGATCAAGCCGGCGGCGATCTGGTTCGACGACGATTTCCGTCCCAACCACCATATTCCCGTCACCTTCGGCTGTTTCTGCGACGACTGCGTCGCCGCCTTCGGGCGCGAGTACGGCAGGACGTTTACGCGGGAGGAACTCGTGTCCGAACTGAACGACGGGGATATCGCCTGCCGTCGTGCGTTCATCGACTTTACCAAAGCGGGACTTGCGAGTTTTATGACCGAGTGCTGCGAGCTGATCCACCGGGAGTCGCCGGAAACGCGGATCGGACTTCAGCAGGGATCCATGACCGTGTTTATCGGGGATACGGGCAACCGCTATCTGCACGAGATCATTACCCGCGTGACCGGTCTTCCGTCGCTCTCCCGTCCCGGCGGCGGCGCCTATACCGACCACGATCTCTGCGCCTTCGTCAAGAAGGGCGGCGAGATCGAGCGACAGAACCGCGAACTGCCCGCAACGGTCTCCGATATCCGTCCCGAGATCGAAAATCTCCCCTACGTCGCCTACGGCAAGAGCGCGGCGGGGACCTGTTTTGAATCGACCCTTTACCTCTCGCTCGGCGCGACGGCGATGAGTTTTGCGATGATGATGGACGAAAACGAGGACGCCTCCTTCTACCGCCGCGAGTTCGAACTCTTTTCGCTCCACCGTCCCTACTGGGAAAAGATCGCCGAAACCAATAAGAGAAGCGTTCAGGACGGGGTCAACGCCGTCTTTCTCAAGGGGAAATGGGCGTACCGCTCGAAGATTCCCTTCGACTATGCGGAGTGCGATCCGGCGGAGGAATCGGTGATCCGCTATATCGGTCTGCCGCTCTGCTACCGCGAGTCGACCGACGGCGTACAGATCCTGCACGGTTCCGACGCCGACCGGCTCTCCGACGAGGCGGTGAACGACCTTTTGGGCAAGCCGCTCGTCACCGACGCCGAAACGGTCGAACGGCTTGCCGCGCGCGGCTTTGATTTCCCGATCGCGGTCAAGCGGATCGACACGCTCCGCCTGAACGAGATCTCTGCCGACCATCCCGTGAACGAGGGGATCGTCCGTCGGGTCTGGGACGGGAAGTTCGCCGGCAAGCGAGAGGGCTACCGGATCGACGCGACGGGAGACGGGGTCGAGGTCGTCGGGCGTTATCTCGGGGTCGGCGCGGGCGCCGAGAACGGCGGCGCGATCGCGACGGCGATCTTCACGACCTCCCGCGGCGCAAAGTGGGCGGTCTTCGGCTTTGATCTCTGGAATCGCGTCGTCGGCGTCGCCCGCCGCGACGTCATCTTCAACACCGTCGAGTATATCGGCGGGAAGCCCCTTTCGGCGCGGATGATCGACGGCTTCTCGGCGCTGATCCTGCCGCGCGTTTATCCCGACGGCAAACTCGCCTCCGTCGGCGTCGTCAACTGCACGCCGGGCGAGAGCGGGGAATACCGCCTCCGGGTCGCCGCCCCCGCGGGGACGACCGCGCATTATCTGGCACAATACGGAAAAGAGGCGACCGTCTCGGTCGGTACGGGAGGGATCGTTTTGATGCCCTCGCTCTCCGGTTGGAACGTCGGCACGCTGTTTTTCGAGCAAACGGGAGAAAAAACGAAATGATCGAAAATATCAAGGATATCAAACCCATTTACCCCACCGAACCCTGGAAGATCACCGAACCCGCGTTCAAACCCGAAAACAACTACCGCAACGAGACGGTCTTCGTCCTCTCGAACGGCTATATCGGGATGCGCGGCACGTTCGAGGAGGGGTACAAACTGCCGAAAGGTCTCGGTATGGAGGGCAGTTTCGTCAACGGGTTCT
The DNA here is from genome assembly GCA_017960705.1 of Clostridia bacterium. Taxonomy (GTDB): domain Bacteria; phylum Bacillota; class Clostridia; order Oscillospirales; family CAG-272; genus UBA1740. The sequence goes on from JAGCYR010000015.1 coordinate 2,057, forward strand.
ACGAGAGCGAGACCATCCGCTACGGCGAGACTGCTTACGGATTCGCCGACAAGACCCAGACGATGCTGAACGTCGCGAACGCTAAGATCATCCGTCTCTCGGTCGACGGCGAAGAGTTCAGTCTTTTCGAGGGAAAACTCGATGAGGCGAAACGGGTGCTGGATATGAAAGCCGGGACGCTCTCGCGCTTCGTCCGCTGGACGTCGCCGAAGGGGAAGACGGTCGAGATCCATTCGACCCGTCTCGTCTCGCTTACAAACAAGTACGCCGCTGCGATCGAATACGCGGTCACCCCGATCGATTTCGACGGCGAGATCGTTCTGATCTCCCTGATCGACGGAGACGTTGAGAACAATACCAAGGAGAACAATTCCCGCATCGACTACGGCCCCTACGGGCGGGTCGTCCTGCCCGTCGACAGGAGATGCGAGGGCGCCTTCTCGGCGCTCCGGCAAAAATCGAAGAACACCGCGATCGGGATCGTGACCGCGATGCGAAACGAGATCGACTTTGACGCGGCGCGGGAAAATACGGACGACGAGTTCACGGTCTCGACCCGTTTCGCTTTCAAGGCGCGAAGGGGCAAGACCTACACGCTGACCAAGTATATCACCTACGTCACCACCCGTGATTTTCCGGAGGAAAAACTCTACGACGCGGCGAAAATGGTCCTTTCCGACCTTTCGCGCGAGGGTTTCGCCGCGCTCGCTACGGCGCAGAAAAAGTACCTCGACGAGTTCTGGGAGAACGCCGACATCGAGATCGACGGCGACGACCTGCTTTCGCAGGGGCTTCGCTGGCACGAGTTCGCCCTGCTCCAGTCGCCGGGACGCGACGGGAAGACCAGTCTGGGGGCGAAGGGGCTTTCGGGCGAGGGCTACGAGGGACACGTTTTCTGGGATACCGAGATGTACGTCACCCCCTTCTTCAACTTCGAGCGCCCCGAAATCGCGAAACAGATCCTGATGTTCCGCTACAACACGCTGGATCAGGCGCGCGAGCGGGCGCGGGTGCTCTCGGTGAAGCGGGGCTGTTGCTTCCCGTGGCGGACCATCAACGGACGCGAGGCGAGCGCCTTCTTCCTTGCCGGGACCTGCCAGTTCCACATCAACGCCGATATCGCCTACGCCGTCCATCAGTACGTCACCGCGACGGGCGACGACGGGTTCCTTGCCGACTACGGCGCCGAGATCCTCGTCGAGACGGCGCGTTTCTGGGTGGAGTTCGGCGAGTATATCGACTACAAAGGCGGCAAGTTCTGCTATAACGGCGTGACGGGTCCCGACGAGTTCGCCGTCCTCGTCAACAACAACTGCTATACCAATATGATGGCGCGCGAAAATATGAAATACGCCGTCGAAGCCGTCGCGTTCCTGAAGGAAAAGATGCCCGACAAGTACGCTGCTTTGGCGAAGAAGATCGACCTCGCGGACGAGGAGCCCGCCGAATGGCAGCGCGCGATCGACAATACCTATATCCCCTACGACGAAACGCGCGGTATCTATCCGCAGGACGACAGCTTCCTCTCGAAAAAGCGGTGGGATATCGAAAATACCCCCTTCTCCGAGTTCCCCCTGCTCGACAAGCACCACCCGATCGTCGTCTATCGGCATCAGGTGTCCAAGCAAGCCGATTTCGTCCTCGCGATGTTCCTGCTCTCCCGGTACTTCACCCGCGAGGAGATGAAGCGCAACTTTGATTTCTACGAGACGGTCTCGGTGCACGAATCCTCGCTTTCCGCATGCATCTTCTCGATCGTCGCCGACGCGATCGGTTATCACGACGTCGCCTACAAGTACTTTATGACCACCTCGCGCCTCGACCTCGACGACTACCACGCCAACGTCAACGCGGGCTACCATTGCGCGAATATGGCGGGGACCTGGATGTCGATGGTCTTCGGCTTCGGCGGGATGCGGCTTGACGGGGGCGAACTCTCGTTTGCACCGGTCCTGCCCGAGAAGTGGAACTCCTACCGCTTCCGGCTGCTCTGGCGCGGACGGCTGCTCGAGGTGAAGGTCGATCAAACCGGCGCGCACTATCGGTTGCTCCGCGGCGACGCCCTGACGATCAAATCCAACGGACAAGAGATCACTGTAGAATAAAGGAACGGACGATGAACGCGCAAGAGATCAAATCGCAACTCGAAAAAGAATACAAGTACAAACTCGAACTCCACGCGCACTCGAATCCCGCCAGCGGATGCAGCGAAGTGTCGGTCCCCGATCTGGTCGCCCTCTACGCGGAACTGGGCTATCACGGCGTGGTGCTGACCAACCACTTCATCTACGATTACTCGACTTGTATGCGGGGGCGCAGCGTCGAGGAGGGGATCGAGGTCTGGCTGAACGACTATCGCGCTGCGGTCGAGGAGGGCAAAAAATACGGTCTTGCCGTGTTCCTCGGCGCCGAGATCCGCTTTACCGAAAACAATAACGACTACCTGATCTACGGGCTTACCGAGAGAATGCTGCCCGAGATCTACCGGCTCTTGCCCCGGGGGGTCGAGCACTTCCGCCAAAACTACGCAATGCCCGACAGCGTTTTTCTGCAGGCGCACCCTTTCCGCGACGGGATGGTCGAGGTCGACCCGGCGCTCCTCGACGGGATCGAGACCTTCAATATGCACCCGGGACAGCGTTCCCGCAACGCCGTCGCGAATCTGTACGCCAAGAAAAAGGGTTTCGGCATCCGACTCGTCGCCTCCGACTTCCACTTTCTGCGCGGCAGGGACGTCGCGGTATCGGCGATCCGGACCAAAACGATGCCGAAGGACCCGTTCGACGTCGCAAGGATCCTGAAGAGCGGCGATTATATCGGCGAGGTCGGCAATCAGGCGCTGATCCTGCCTTAAAAGGAGAAACAAGATGATCAAAGCGGTACTGTTCGACCTGGACGGCGTGATCGTTTCGACCGATCGCTGCCACTATCGGGCGTGGAAACGGATGGCGGACGAGGAGGGGATCTACTTTGACGAGAAGATCAACGACCGTCTTCGCGGCGTCAGCCGGATGGCGAGTCTCGAGATCGTTCTGGAACGGTCGCCCCGCGCCTATACCGAAGAGGAAAAAGCCGCGCTTGCCGCGCGCAAGAACGACTACTATAAAGATCTGATCCGCGAACTGACCCCTGCCGATATCCTGCCCGGCGCGATGGAGAACCTGAACGAACTCAAAAAGAACGGGATCCTTACAGCTGTCGGTTCGTCGAGCAAAAACACCCCCCTGATCCTCCGTCAGATCGGGCTTGACGCCTTTTTCGACGCCGTATCGGACGGGAATAACATCTCGCATTCCAAGCCCGATCCCGAAGTCTTTTTGAAGGCGGCGGAGATGCTCGGGGTCGAGCCCGCCGACTGCCTCGTCGTCGAGGACGCGGACGCCGGGATCGAGGCGGGGCGCCGCGGCGGAATAAAAACGCTGTCGGTCAAGGGCGCCGTCGGCGCCGACTATTTCGCCCCCGACCTTTCGGACTACAGCATTTTCCGGCGGATCATCCGATAACCCCACTCCAACCGAACGAAAAGGAGAACGTAATGAAAAGAACAATGCTTGTATTTGCTCTGTTCCTCGCGCTCGTTCTGACCGTCCTGCTCGCCTCCTGCTCATCCGGGGGGAGCGAAGGGACCGAAGCGCCCGAAACCGCGGGCGAACACGAACACGTCTGGGACGAGGGGCGCGTGACCCGAGAGGGGAGCTGCGACGCCAAGACCCAAGAGGAGACCAAAGGCGAGATCCTCTATACCTGCACCGTCTGCGGCGAGACCAGGACCGAGGAGACCGACGGGCATACCTGGGACTGGGACGATATCCGGGTCATTTCCTCCGCGACCTGCACCGAGACGGGACAGCGGCTTCTGACCTGCTCGGTTTGCAAAAAGAAAGTATCGGAGAAGATCCCGATCGACCCCGACGCGCACAAGTTCGAATCGACGGCGGTGCGGATCGTGACCCCGCCGACCGACGATTCCGCCGGCGCGGGCGAGCGCGTCTGCACGGTATGCGGGACGGCGGTGACCTCTGCGGTTACCCCCGTCGAGTATGGCGACGGGGTCGCGGCGATCAAGGCGAAGGCGGCGTCGTTTCAGACCTCCGCGTTCGGTTCCGGAAGCGTCCGCGCCGATCTCGGCGGCTCTTACGCCGCGACCCCTGCAAAACCTACGTCGGGGCAGCACCCCCGCGTCCTGTTCAACGCGAACGATATCGCCGGGATCAATGCGGAGCTTTACAGCGTCCGCAGCCGCGCAGCCGCCTCCCTGTTCCGCAAAGCGGTGACGAATCCGACCGAAGGCAAGCTGGGAAGCGTCGCACAGAACTTCTCACTTGAAACGATGAGCCGGATCCAGGCGCTGGCGCTCGACTACGCCCTGACGGGGAACGAGATCTCGGGTTATTCCGCGATCTATGCGATCAAGAATACCCTCACCACCCTGAACTACGACGGGATGAGCGACGTCTGCCGCTTCTACGGTTACACGATGTATACCGCTGCTTGCGTTTACGACTGGTGCTACGATCTGCTGAGTACGACAGACAAGAAGCAGATCGTTCTCGGCGTGCAGAACAAGTGCTGCAGCGGGATGGAGGTCGGCTTCCCCCCGACGAGTCAGTCCGCAATCTGCGGACACGGCTGCGAATTCCAGATCATGCGCGATTACCTGTCCTTTGCCATCGCGATCTACGACGAGTATCCCGGCTGGTGGAATATGATCGCCGGGCGCTACTATTCCGAGTTCGTTCCGATCCGCGAGATCTTTTTCGAGGCGGGGATGGCGCCGCAGGGCGTTTCGCTCTACGTGCAGACCCGCTACGGCGCGGATATCTATTCGGCGTGGCTGATCAAGGCGGCGACGGGTACGATTCCCTACGACGAGGACGATATGAAGCAGGTCGCCCGCACCATCTTCTCTCACGAACTGCCGGGAACGTACAGCGGAAAGTACTACGTCGGCTTCAACACGGGCGACGACCACGTACCCGACGGCAGCTTCATCAACTATACGAAGATCGCCCTGATCTCGTCCCATCTCTTCGGCGACGCGACCATGCGGGCGGAGCTTGAATACTACAAGACCAACTATTCCACCTTCACAAACGAGAGCGTGATCGCCGACGCGGGGGTCGCGGAATACCTGATCTGCTCTTCGTCCGGTGTTCAGGCGGCGTCCGACCGCCACGAGGGGATGGACCTGATCCTCTATAACGGCGGTTGGCTCGGGCAGACCATCGCCCGGAACAACTGGGGCAACCGGCAGGCGGCGGTCTTAATGAAGGTCGGCGTCAAAACGACGGGGAACCACGAACACCTCGACTGCGGGCAGTTCCAGATCTATTACCGCGAGATGCTGTCCGGCGACACCGGCGCCTACGTCTCCTACGGCGAGGATCACCACTATTACTATCATCAGGCGACTATCGCGCACAACAGTCTTCTGATCTACAATCCCGCGTTCGCGTCGGATACCTCGACCTACAAGGGGTACTACACCGGCGGACAGAAATTCACGAAATACGGGGAGATCTCGTCCTCCAACTACGAAGCGTGGAAGACCGGGACCAAATACGTCACGGCGACCGTCACGGGACACGAGGAGGGTTACGCCGACGGAGGAAAAACGCAGCCGGTCTACGCCTATATCGCCGGCGACCTCACCCCCGCCTACGACAGTTCGACGGTCTCGGAGGTCACGCGCCGGATGCTCACGGTCTTCGACACCGGGCACCCCGACGTGCCGATGTACTTCTTCGTGTTCGACAATATCAAGGCGAAAAAGGCAACCTTCAAAAAGACCTTCATGCTCCACACCGTCACCGAGCCGAAAATCTACGGCAAGACCGTGACAGAGGTTGTCGGAAACGGCAAACTGGTCCTGCAGAACGTGATCGGCAACAACGTCACGATCACCAAGATCGGCGGCGCAGGCAAAAACTACTGGATCAACAAGAACGGGCAGGATAATTACGTCCAACTCGACAATAAATACAACCGCGACGACGAGTACTGGGGACGGGTCGAGATCAGTCCCGCGACCGGCAACGCGACCGACCAACTCCTGAACGTGATGTTCGTCTGCGACGCCGATAAGAGCCCGTCTCTCAAGGCGACGGCGATCGACACCGACGACGTGAAGGGCGCCGTGATCGGCAAGGTAGCGGCAGTCTTCGTGACCAACGCCGCGCGCAGAAGTACGACGCTCACCTTCACGGCGGGCGGCTCCGGCGAGTACACCTACTACGTCTCGGGCGTGAAAGCCGGGAACTGGATCCTCTCGGTCGGCGGCGCGACCAAGAAGTTGACCGCGACCGAGGACGGCGGGTTCCTCACCTTCACCGCGCCCGCGGGCGTCGCCCTGACGCTGACGCCGAACTGACGACGGGGGACTTATGCAGCATCCGTTTGCAAACGAACGACTTGAAAATGAACTGAAACAGAAGATCGCCGCCTTCTCTCCCCTCGATTTCGGGGGAGAGGAGGTAACGGCGGATCTTTTCGCGTCGTCCGAGAAGACCTATCCCGTCCCGCCCGTGCGCCCCGAGAAGGGAAAACACCCGCGGGTGCTGTTCAACGCGGACGACGTCGCGGGCATTCGCGCGGCGGAAAAGGACCCCCGTCACGCCGCGGCGGTCGCTCTCTTCCGCGAAGCCGTCGATCACCCGACCGACGGGGACTTCGGTATCGCCGAAAAGCGGGGCGATAAGTTCTACAATTTCAAGGAACTGGTTTTGAAGGATATCCTGTCGCTCGCCCTTGACTACGCGGCGAACGGTTCGCGGCTTTCGGGCTATCGCGCGATCTATGCGCTGAAAAACGCCCTGAAAACGATGGATTTCCGCGACGTCGGCGGCGACCAGTGCCGACAGTTCGGCTTTTTGATGTTCACCGCCGCCTGCGTCTACGACTGGTGTTACGACCTGCTCACCGACCTCGACAAGGTGCAGATCGTCGCGGGCGTGCAGCACAAGGTCTGCGAGGGAGAAAATCAGCGCGGCGCGAAGATGGAGGTCGGCTTTCCCCCGTCGGGGCAGGGCGCGATCTCGGGACACGGCACCGAACTGCAGATTTTGCGCGACTATCTCGCCTTTGCGATCGCGATCTGCGACGAATATCCCGGATGGTGGGAGTATATCGGCGGGCGGTTCTATTCCGAATACGTCCCGGTACGCCGCGAATTCTACCGCGCGGGACTGTACCCGCAGGGAACGTCGCTCTATATCCAGATCCGCTATTCCGCCGATCTCTTCGCGGCGCTGCTGGTCAAGGCGGCGTTCGGCGCGATCCCCTACGACGAAAAGGATATGATGCGCGTGGCGCGTTCGGTCTACGGCTACGAGTTGCCTTCCGGCTGGGCGTTCGCTTCCGGCGACGATCACACGACCGACAAACGCTTTATCAACCTCGGGCTGATCTCGCTGCTCTCGTCGCATCTGTTCCGCGACGAAACGGTGCGGGCGCAGCTTGAGTATTTCAAATCGAACTATACCGATTTCGGCGATTATTTCACCTCGGGCGGTAGCGTCGCGCTCTACCTGATCTGTTCCTCGTCCGGCGTCAAGGCGGCAAGCGACCGCCACGAAAACCTCCCGCTGCTCCAATACAACGGCGGCTGGCTCGGTCAGATCATCGCCCGCGACGGTTGGGGAGAAAAACAGGCGGCTGTGCTGATGAAGATCGGCTGCCGTTCGACCGCCAACCACGAACACAACGACGCGGGGCAGTTCCAGATCTTTTACCGCTCGATGCTGGCGGGCGACACGGGTTCTTACGACAAGTACGGCGACCCGCACCACTACTGGTACCATCAGGCGACGGTCGCGCACAATTCGCTTCTGATCTATAATCCCGCCCTCGCCGATACCGACCGGGGCTATTACAGCGGGGGGCAGACCCACAAATGGGAGTGCCACGATTTTGCGGTCTGGCAGAACGACAGGGAACACAAAACGGGGACCGTGACTGGGGTCTGCTACGGCTATGCCGACGCGCTTCAAACCAAGCCGACCTACGGCTATATCGCCGGGGATATCACGCCCGCCTACGAC
>JAGCYR010000139.1 GCA_017960705.1 Clostridia bacterium
CCGACACCGTCCGCGGCAGTTTCACCGACTGTATCGCCTTCTACGATAACGCCATGCACGAAAAGGAGATCTACGCCGAGCGTCTGCTCGACGAGTTCGACGCGGCGATCGACGGGAAACAGTTTGCGATCTATTTCCAGCCCAAGTACGACGTCCGACCCGATACCCCGATCCTCTGCGGCGCGGAGGCGCTGGTGCGCTGGATCCATCCCGAACTCGGTATGATCTCTCCCGGCGTATTCATCCCGCTGTTTGAGAACAACGGCTTGATCCGCATCCTCGACCGCTACGTCTGGCGGGAGACCGTCCGGCACGTCGCGGAGTGGAAGAAGCAATACGGCAGCACCGTCCCGGTGTCGGTCAACGTCTCGCGGATCGATATGCTCGATCCCGATCTCGTCGGCACGCTCCGAGACCTCGTGACCGAGGGCGGGCTGGATTTTTCCGACCTGCACCTCGAGATCACCGAATCCGCCTATACCGAGAACGCGCGCCAGATCATCTCGACTGTGAACGAACTACGCGAGATCGGGTTCGTGATCGAAATGGACGATTTCGGATCGGGTTATTCATCCCTCAATATGATCGCCACGCTGCCGATCGACGTTTTGAAACTCGATATGGTGTTCATCCGCAGCGTGTTCCGCGAGAACGGGAATCTTCGGATGCTGAAGGTGATCGTCGAGATCGCGGAGACCCTTTCGGTCCCCATGATCGCCGAGGGCGTCGAGAAAGCAGAGCAGCTGAACACCCTGCGCGATATGGGGTGCGCAATGGTGCAGGGGTACTATTTCTCCCCGCCGCTGCCCGCAGCAGATTTTGAAAAATACGTCCGGGAACGGCAAAAGGAGAACGCGTGATGCTGACGCTCGATAAACTGCGCGCCTTCGGCGCGAACGTCGAAGAAGGGCTCGGAAGATGTATCAACAACGAGCAGTTCTATATCAGACTGGCGGAGAAGGCGATCGCCGATCCCGGGTTTGAAAAACTGATAGAGGCGGCAGAGAAGGGCGATCTCGAACAGGGGTTTGCGATCTCCCACGCCTTAAAAGGCGTCGCCGCCAACCTCGCTCTGACCCCGCTTTACGCCCCGCTCTCCGAGATCACCGAACTGTTTCGGAACAAGGCGGACGCCGACTACGTGTCGCTCGTTTCCGCTATTCTCGCCAAGCGCGACGAACTGACGAGAGAGAATTGACTTAACCGTTTACAAGGAGATAGCAAAGAAACAATGCACACCGCCGCAAAACACAAGAAAGAGGGAAGGGTCGTTCTTCTGATCCTGCTTTTGATTGCCATGACCGCTCTTCTTTTCCCTATGCTCCGCAGTTCCGCCGATCCCGCGGACGAGATCCAAAATCTCTGCTTCCAGACGGTTTCGAGTGATTCGGTCGAGTCGGACAGCACCGCGCTCCGTTTTCTGTTCACCGTCGGGTCGCGTGATTATACCCGCGTCGGTTTCGTTTTCTCGGACACCAACGAGAACCCGACGATCGGGGGGGACGACTGTCTCGTTTACGGGACGGAGACGGTGTATTCTTCGGTCCGCGCGGACGGCAAGACCGTTCCCGCGCCGGGTGGACGGTATTGGGTCGCGGTCAGGGTGACCGATATCCCGAAGGCGTCGTACGGAAAGCGGATCTACGTCAACGCGTTCGTTGAGGACGGCGGGGGGATCCGGTACGCGGACGCGCGGAGTACCACCGTTCGCTACGCGTTCGCTCTTGACAACGACGAATATATCCCGGTACTCCGTTTCGCCCTGACGTCGGACGTGCATACGCGCGTGATGAACGACGCCGGCGCCACCGAGAAGGCGACGACCGAGGAGGTCGCCCACGCCGCTCTTGTGACCGAACGGCTGTTCGCGTCTTCCTACAACTACGCCGACGGGGAGGCGTACGACGCGCTCGACGCCGTGGTGCTGGTCGGCGACTATACCGACGAGGGAACGGTGAACCAGTATAACGCGTTCTTTGACGTCGTCGACGGGAATCTCCGCACGGGCACGGCTCTGCTCGCCTGCCTCGGAAATCACGAGTTCCGCAATCCCGGCGAGGATAAGGTTGCGAACAACTCGAGTTTCTCGACGACCTACGATCGGTTTGAAGATTATTTCGGCTACGACGTCGACAGCGTCCACGTGATCAACGGGTATACTTTTATCGGCTTCGCCTCCGACTGCAATGGCGGTCGCGGCTATACCGAGTCCAAAGCAGAATGGCTGGACGCGCAGATCGCCGCCGCCGCGGCGAGCGACCCGACGGGGAAGAAACCCATCTTCGTTTTCGGTCACGTGCCGGTATGGGAGACCTGTCTCGGCAGTATACGGGAAAACAACTATCCCACCGACGACGTCGGGGAAGTGCTGGATAAATACCCGCAGGTCGTATATTTCTCGGGGCACACGCACGCCCCGGCCTGCGACCCCGAATCGGTGTGGCAGGGCAACTTTACCGCCATCAACACCGGGACTCTCGCCTACGACGACAGCCCGTTCTATACCGGCGACGGCACGACCCGCGGCAGCTACTTCCGGCGGGATCTGCACGGCGGGTACCAGTACGTGATGCTGGGCAGATATTTTGAACACGCCGAGTGGTACGCATCGGTCTATACCATCGTCGAGGTCGACCAAAACAACGTGGTTCGGCTCCGGTACTACGACGCGGAGGCGGACAGATTCCTTTTCGAGCCTGTCTATATCGATTCGATCGGCGAACCCGAGAACTTCACCTTTACCTCCGCGCGCAAAGCGAACTCCGAAGCGCCGACCTTCTCGGAACCCCTGACCCTGCTTTCGGCGTCGGACGAGTCGGTGCGCGTTTCGATCCCGAACGCGACCTGCCCCGACTACGTCAGAAGCTACCGCGCGGATATCCTGCGGGGCGGGAATATCGTCAAGACCGTCTATCGGCAGGGGGGACAGCAAAAGTATCCGCTCCCCGAGATCACGGCTTCGTTCTCGGATCTTGATCCCGACACCGACTACACCGTCCGGGTCTACGCGTACAACGCCTACGGCGTGATGAGCGATCCGTTGACGCTCGCGGTGCATACCCCGTCCGATAACGGCGGCAATCCCGCCCCCGACGTCTTCTCGTTCGGGTTCGATAACGAGGGGGTAGCCCGCAATCTGCTGACGGGCGAGGCGCTGACTGCGAGAGGAGAGTCCACCGTCACAAGCGACGGAAACGGCGGCTATAAAGCCGGTTTTGACGGCAACGACGCCTACTGCTGGAGCGGGATCGCCGATTACTACGACGTGCTCGAGACCGGGGTCAGCTTCGAGTGGGTCGGGTCGGTCGCTGATACGGTCCGCGGGAACGGGAAACTGTCGGCAAGTTACGACGATAGCCGCTACGTCAATCTCGCGTCCAACCAGGAGACCGGCGGGATCGGGCTCGAATACAACGCGGACGGGAAGGCGCATCTCTACCTTTACATTATGACCGGCAGCAACGGAAAATATTACGGCGCGGGCGCGACCATCCCGGTCGGGGAGACGGTCCACCTCGTCGGCACCTACGACGGCAGCGTGATCCGCTTCTACGTCAACGGGGAGCTCGCCGCGACCAAGAGCCAAACCGGCAAGGTCTGGTTCCCCTTGAAGGAGAGTTCGCAGTTTCTTGCCGTCGGCGGCGACTCGGCGCTCTACGGCAACGTCGACCGCTATATGAACGGTGAGATCCGCGCGATGAATATCTATTCCTCGGTCCTCTCCGCCGACGCGATCTACGCCAAATACCTGGCGTCTGGCGTCGGAAACTGAAACCAAAAACAAAAGGCGGCTGCGAATTTCGCAGCCGCCTTTTGTATTATCGTTACTCCTTTTCGATCGGGTAGTATTTCGCAAGTCCGCCCGCCGCGGTCTCGCGGTAGCCCAGGGGAAGATCGGTGCCGGTGTTATACATAGTCTTGACGATCAGGTCAAAACTGATCTTGTGCGAGTCTGCGAGAAAATTGGCGAGCGAGAGCGCGTTGATCGCGCGCATCGCCGCGACCGCGTTCCGTTCGATGCAGGGGATCTGCACCAGCCCGCCGATCGGATCGCAGGTCAGCCCGAGGTGGTGCTCCATCGCGACCTCCGCGGCGTAGTCGATCTGGTCGAATCCCATACCGAACAGTTCGGCAAGCGCCGCGGCTGCCATCGAGCAAGCAGAGCCGATCTCCGCCTGACACCCGCATTCCGCGCCGCTGATCGAGGCGTTGGTCTTGATCAGGTTGCCGATCACGCCAGCCGCGGCGAGCGCGTGAAGGACCTCTTTGTCGGAGAAGCCGCGCGATTCCTGCATATAGCGTAAAACGGCGGGAAGAACGCCCGACGAACCGCAGGTCGGCGCCGTCACGATCACCCCTCCCGCGGCGTTCTCCTCGCTGACGGCGAAGGCGTAGGACGAGACCAAACGGTTTTCCTTGGTCTGGGGCGATTCGTCGATGTGCTTTTTCTGATAGATGATCTGCGCGCGCCGTTCGGTCCCGAGCCCGCCGGGAAGAACGCCACGGACCGACAGCCCCCGTTCGATCGCGGCTTTCATCGCGTCCCAGACGGTTGCAAGGTAGGGGAACAGTCCGTCTCCCTCGATCTCTTCCGCGTACTGCCACAACCGGACGTTCCGCCGTGCGCATTCTGTCGCGATCTCGGCGTAGGTCGAGAGGGGATAGATCGCGCCGCCGTTATCCGACGCCTCTTCGTCCGGGACGATCGCTCCGCCCCCGACGCTCCAGATCCGCTCGGACGCGATCTCACGTCCGTTTGAGAAAAGGGTGAAATCCATCATATTCGGGTGGCGCTCGGGCGGCGTTTCAAGGTCGAAGACCACATCTCCCGTAAGGGGCGAGAGCGTTTCGCGGATGACGCGATCGGTGCCGTGCCCCTTTCCCGTCATCGCGAGCGAACCGTATAAGACCACGCGGTAGGCGTCGGCTTTGGGGTATTTCTTCTTCATTTGCAGGCAGGCGCGCTCCGGCCCCATCGTGTGGGAGCTCGAGGGACCGCGTCCGATCCGATAGAGTTCGCGTATGGAACGCATATACTTTTCGTTTTTCATATCCGACCTCAAAAAAGATCTGTTGAATCTATTATAGCACGTTTCGGTCATTTTTTCCACCCTTTTCCCGAAACCCGTTTTCCGGAGACGCCGAGGTGCAAGAACCGTAATAAAAAGCGCGATTATTTCGTTCTTTTTTGCTTATTACGCTTGCGTCGGCGCGGCGAGTGTGCTATAATGTGAAAAGAATACTTTCGGGAGGATCACGATGAAAGCGGATCTGGCTCTTATCAAAAAAATCACGGTCGGCGCGGTGCGCATCTGGGAAGAGGAAAGGGGCGTCTGCTTTTCCCGTTTTACCGAGGAAGAGGAGGCGGGCTGGTACGCCTGCACGAAGGTGCTGGGGGACCGTTCCCGGTCGCTCTGCGGCATCCGGCTGGAGTTTTTGACCGACGCATCCGAGCTCTCCTTTATGCTCTCTACGGGCAACAAGGTCGACGTGTGGCTGAACGGCGTCTATCACAGGACCGTGTGCTTCTCCGACGTGCGCGAGAACGGGGAAACGAAGGTCGTGATCCCCTTGAAAGATCAGCTCGGCGCGCCGAACGCAGAAACGCGCGTCGCGATCTGGCTGCCTCACCACGGCGGCGGTTCGCTTTCCTTGCTTGACGCTGAGGGAGCGACCTATATCCGTTCCGTCGACTTCAAGCACCGTATTCTGTTTCTCGGCGACTCGATCACGCAGGGCTGGAACTCCGATCGCGAATCCATGGGATACGCCGACCGGGTTTGCCGGTTTTACGACGCCGACGCCGTGAACTGCGCCGTCGGCGGCGGGTACTTCTCGACCGCGACCATCGGGGAGAACGGGTACAAGCCCGAGATGATCACGGTCGCCTACGGTACCAACGACTTCTCGCGTTGTGAGTCGCCCGAGGCGCTTCATAAAAACTGCAAGGCGTACCTTGACAAGGTGAAAAAACTGTACGGCGATCTGCCGATCTTCGTCATCACGCCCATCTATCGCTACGACTACGAACCGCGGAACGCGGGCAGCTTCGATTGGGTGCGAAAGACCATCGCCGAGGAAGGGGAAAAACGCGGGATGACCGTGATCGACGGCTTCACGCTCTTCCCGAAAGACGAGTTCTATTACTGGGATAAAGTACATCCGAACGAGATGGGCTTCGCCGAATACGCGCTCGCCCTGATCCCGCAGCTCCAGAAGGTTCTCAAGTGGTAAATCAAAATCCCGCCGGTTTCCGGCGGGATTATTTTAATTTCTGTCGACCGTGACGACGGCGTAGTAGTTTTCGTGACGCATCCGGATCTTTTCCGCTACGGCGTCCTTGATCTCGGAAACCGTCATTTTGAGTTCGAACGGGACCGCTACGTCGAAGATCAGGTTGGTGTGGGTCATACCGGTCACGATGCGGAAATCGTGGACGGTGATGCGCGGGTCGATCTCTTTGACAAGCTCCGCCGTCTCCTCACGAAGCTCGGCGGTCAGTTTGTCGTCGGTGTTGATCGGGTCCATATGGACCGTGCAGACGATCGAAAGCTCTTCGCAGATCCGGCGCTCCACCTCGTCGATCACGTCGTGGGACTCGAACACGTCGGCGGCGCCGTCGACCTCCGCGTGAAACGAGGCGAAAGTGTGTCCGGGACCGTAGCTGTGGATCATCATATCGTGGATGCCGAGGATGGCGGGATAGCCCGAAACGATCCGGTCGATCGCGTCGGTCACATCCTTCACAGGCGCCTCGCCGAGCAGGGAGTTCTGCGTTTCGCGGAGGATGCGGACGCCCGCCCAGAAGATGAAGAGCGCGACGGCAAGACCGACCCACGCGTCGATATCGACGCCCGAGAAGCGGAAGATCAGGGTCGAGACGAGAACGGCGAAGGTCGAGAGCGTATCCGAGAGCGAGTCGACGGCGGTCGCCCGCATCACCTCGGAGCCGATCTTTTTCCCGAGCCGATAGTTGAAGAGCGCGAGCCAAAGTTTCGCCAGAACCGAGACGCCGAGGATCACGACGGCGAGAATGCTGAAAACGAGGGTAGATTCGCGCGATATGATCTTCTTGACCGAATCCGATACGATCTCAAACCCGACGATCAAAATGAAAAACGAAACGATCATCGAGGCGATGTATTCGATCCGTGCGTGCCCGAACGGATGATCCCGGTCAGCGGGCTTCGCCGCGATACGGAAGCTGACGAGTGAAACGATGCTCGATCCCGCGTCGGAGAGGTTGTTGAACGCGTCGGCGGATACGGCGATCGAGCCGGAAATCGTCCCGGCGATGAACTTTCCCGCGAAGAGCAGCAGATTGAGGATGATCCCGACGATCCCGGAGAGCGTGCCGTAGGCGGCGCGGACCTTCGGGTTTTCGGTATTCCGATAGTCCCGGATGAACAGCCGGGGAAGAAGATCGGTCATTTCGGTTTCCTTTCAAACGATTTTTTAAATAATCGTTTTCGGTCTTTACAAACCGTCGTTTGTTTGGTACAATAGGAGAAGAAAAAAGAGAGGAGGGATCCCCGTGGCAGATAACGCGTCCGTCCGGCAGGTCGACGTCACCGAATGCCGGAATCTGAAATCGGTCGAACGAGCCGTTCTGTTCGCGCTCGCCTCTGCGAGGGCAGATGGGCGCCATATCGTGAGGATCACGCACGGTGATAAACGGGTCGCGCAGATCAGAACGTTTCTGCGTTCGCTGCTCCGACGTGGCGAGATCCGCCTCTTTATCGAGGGAACGAAACTCGGGGACGACGACGATCTCGGTTCGCTCTACC
>JAGCYR010000140.1 GCA_017960705.1 Clostridia bacterium
AAATTCGTCGAGGTGGTCGAGGAAGCCGACTGGGCGACCGAACACGAGGTCGGCGCGCTGAAGGGCGTGCCCGCCGAGATGATCGAGGATCTCCGCTCCAACTTCACCGGGGAGTGTAGCGAGGTCGGTATGTACCTTGCGATGTCCCGCGTCGCCTACCGCGAGGGCTATCCCGAGATCGGTCTCTACTGGGAGAAAGCCGCCTATGAGGAAGCCGAGCACGCCGCGAAGTTCGCCGAACTGCTCGGCGAGGTCGTGACCACCTCGACCAAGAAAAATCTCGAGATGCGCGTCGCCGCCGAAAAGGGCGCGTGCGAAGGCAAATTCGAGCTTGCCAAGAAGGCGAAGGCGATGAACTTCGACGCCATCCACGACACCGTCCACGAGATGGCGAAGGACGAGGCGCGCCACGGCAAGGCGTTCGAGGGGCTGCTCAACCGCTATTTCAAGAAGTAAAAAGGAGAGAAAACGATGAAATACGTCTGCCCCTGCGGCTACGAATACGACGAAGCGAAGGGCGATCCCGACAACGGTATCGCGCCGGGCACGAAGTTTGAGGATCTTCCCGAAGATTACGTTTGCCCCGTCTGCGGACTCGGCAAGGATATGTTCGAGAAACAATAATCACAACGGGCGCTTCACGGAGCGCCCGTTATCTCGCGTTCCGCCGCACGGCGAAACATATCGCGCGGGCGAAAACCCGCATATCGCGCCGCCTTGCGGCATATCGCAAAACAACCGCGGATCTCCTGCGGTTGTTTTATTATTTCAACCCGCCCCCTGAAACGGTCCCCGCGGCGAACGCCGCGGGGACCGTTTCACGTTTGCCGTACCCGGACGGCAAACACATCACTTCGCAAGGCGAAACATCACTTTGCGAAGCAAAGCTTCATGTTCCCCGCCTGCGGGGAACACTTCACTCGTCTTTCGTTGCTTTCGTCAACTCATCCCGTTCGCGCTGTCTTCTTTGGCAGCCGTACCGATAGCCGAAGATCATCGCCGGAATAAGCGGAAGTGTGCAGATCAAAAAGGAGAGGAACATCCATCCCCCGTAATTCGCCGCCATCCAAGTAAGATCGGCGTCACTCGGGGCGTGCGCCATCGGTTGCGCCAACGCGGTCGCACAGACCGCCGCCGCGGGATGCCGGTAACGGACGATCACCGTAATCAGAACGTAGACGGAGACGGCGATGCACGTGGAGATCAGAGCGCGTTTGAACGGTTTGTTCCCCGTCCCGTCGTTATCGTGATACCCTTCACGCCGACAGAGGAAAAAGAAGAATCCCATCGCGGCGAAAATGCCCAAAACACAGGACAGAACCCCCGCCAGCGTCGGATTTCCCGAAAACCGCAGCGGCGTCACCGTAACGAACTCGATCAAAAGACCGAAATAGGACGCCGCAACAAGTTTCAAAAAAGAGATCCCCGTGCTTTTCACCATACACAGTCCCTCTCACGTTCCCCGCACGGGCAACACTTCACTTCCCCGCGGGGAGCGCTTCACCTTTCATTCCAGCGTATCCAGTTCCAACGCGTCGAGGAAAGTGGTCATGTGGTAGAACGACCTGTCCTCGATCCGGTCACCCGAAAAGACCGAATAGTAATCGTCGCCGAGCGTTCCGTACACGTTGCGGGGGACCGGGACGATCAGAAAAATCTTTTTGTCTCCCTCTCCGAACGCGTACCGGGTACAGACCAGATGACGGAGCAGCGTCCGTATGCCGAGCCGGAAGCGGTGGACGACGATCGCCTCCCCGTCGGGGGAGAGGTACAGCGGCGTTCTTCTCGACAGGGCGCAGAGCAGCTTGCATTCGATGGTCTCTTTCCCGGTCCTGATCGTGATCTCGGGTTCCGCGCGCGGGAACAAAAGAGAACGGTAGGGACGTTCGCATTCGAGGGACTACCCTTTGTCGTCACAGATCTTGGTCAGACGCTTCATCATCTTTCTGCGTATGGAGACCGCCCGGAAATAGAGGACCAGATAGATCGCGGGACCGAGCAGGACCAGGATAACGAAGATTGGAATACCAATCAGCCGGAGCGTCAGGACCGCCCAGATCATATTGAAGAACAGCCCGATCGGCGCCGCCATAAAGGACAGGATGACGTACACCAAAGCGCGCACGCCGACCGGAATGAAAACGTCCCAAACGCCGATCCCGTCTTTTTCCCTCCGATCTCCGAGCCCTCTCGTTTTCGCCTCGTCCCGGGCGCGGCGGGCTGCCGACGTCCACGCGAGGAAGAAGAGAACGGCGAAAACGGGGTACGCCGCGATCCGGTAGTTCCCGTAGAACAGAAGAAGACTGTCGGGCAGAACGAAGGTCATAAGGAGAACGACCGCGAGCTCGACCCAGAAAAACGGAGACGAAACGGTCTTTTTCAAGATTTCCCGATTTCTCACCGTGCCGGCGGTGAATCTCCGTTTCAGGGGCAGATCGAAGCGGAGCGCGACCGCGGAAAACGAGTAGAACGCGAGGGAGAATAACACGAACGACGTGCGCTCGATGATCTTTTGGATCTCCGGTTCCCCGTAATCGG
>JAGCYR010000141.1 GCA_017960705.1 Clostridia bacterium
AGATTTTCAAGGATCACTTTTTCAGTCTTGACGTCGACGGCGGATACCGAATCGTCGAGGATCAGGATCGGCGCGTCCTTCATGTAGGCGCGGGCGAGCGACACGCGCTGCTTCTGTCCACCCGAGAGCGTGACGCCGCGTTCTCCCGTCACGGTGTCGTAGCCGTCCTTGAAGCCGTCGATATTCTCCGCGACGTCGGCGAACTCCGCCGCCGCCTGCACGGATTCGAGATCGGGATCGTCACGCGAGAAGCCGACGTTGTTTTTGATCGAATCCGAGAACAGGAAGCTGTCCTGCGGGACCAAGGCGACCGCGTCTCTGACCGAGGCGATATCGCAATCCATAATATCTTTTCCGTCGATAAAGACGGTTCCGTGCGGGACGTTGTAGAGCCGGGTCAGGATGGTGACGAGCGTAGTCTTGCCCCGCCCGATCCGTCCGACGACGCCGACGGACTCGCCGGGTTCGATCTTCAGCGTGATATCGTTCAGGATGGTCAGGTCGACCCCGGGATAGGCGAAGGTGAGGTGCCGGAACTCGATCTCCCCCTTCACGTCCGACAAAACGACGGGGGTTTCCGGATTTTTCACGTCTTCTTCCGCGTCAAGGAAGGCGGAGACCCGCTTCATCGACGCTTTTGCCCGGCTGAACATCGTGACCAGCGACCCGAGCGCGATCATCGGCCAGATCAGCGTGTCGAAGTAGCCGAGGAAGGTGACGAGCTCCCCGGCGGTCAGTTCGAACGCGTGTCCGAAGACCGAGATCGGCGCCCCGGCGACGGTCGAATAGACGAACCAGCCGCCGAAGCCGACGATCATCGCCGAGATCAGGGCGATAATCAGTTCGATAATAACGTCGAAGACCACCGACACGCGCATAAAACTCACGTTGCAGTCGGCGTTCTTTTTCGCCACTTTCGCGAAGGCGTGGATCTCGCTCGTCTCCTTGACGAACGCCTTGATGACCCGGATGCCGGTAAAGTTCTCTTGCGTGAAGTCGTAGAGCTTGTCGTACTCTCCCTGCCGCTCTTCCCATTTCAGCGCCATAAACTTCTCGACCAGCCCGCCCCACACGATGATCAGGATCATCGGGATCATCGAGAGCAGCGCGAGCGCCCAGTCGAGTCTGAACATCCTCTGGATCACGAGCACGCCGAGAAAGAACGCGTCGACCAGCTGCACGGTCCCGAAACCGGTGAACTCCTCGATGGTCTCGAGGTCGGTCGTGAACCACGACATGATCGAGCCGATCTTGGTCGAATGGTAGTAGGTCGGGGAGAGCCGCTCGCTCTTATGGAACATTTCACGGCGAAGCCCCGCCTGGATGCGGAGGGAGGCGTTGAACAGTGTGTAGCGCCAGATCATCCGTCCCGCGAACATCACGCCCGCGACGACGAGGAGCACGCCGACGATCGAGACCACCGCGTCTAAGGTGGCGTTCCCTTCCTTCAGAAGGTCGACCAGTTTGCCGAGATATTCGGGTTCAAACAGCTGGACGTAGTCGACGGCGATAAGCGAAAAAATCCCGACAAGGAAGAAATACCAGTATCGGGCGTAATATTTGTTCAGGTGTTTCGAGAATAACAACATGGTCTTCGGGGGTTCTCCGTGAGGTCGCCGTGCGCCGCATACGCACGTATGGGTGGATACAAGTTCTATCATTATAACAAAGTCTTTTCAAATAGTCAACAGTTTTCCCGAAAAATCGCGTTTGCGGGGTCCGTACATACTTTCGCCCTCCCGTCGGAATACTACCCTCAAACCAAAAAGGAGAGACGCGAATGGAACCCGAAAAGAAGAAACCGAAGATCGAGCAGTTCCCCGGCGCGACCCCGGAAACCGTTGTCCCGCACGTCCCGGAGATCCCCGATCCCCCCGTCCCCAACCGGGCGTGGACCGAGATGAAATCGGGGCGGGATATCGACGATCTGACGCCGGAAGAACGGAACGAACTCTATATCGGTCACGACCCGCTTATCTGAAGCGCAAAAAGCGCGCCGATTTTCGTCGGCGCGCTTGCTTTTTGGGTCGCCCGGTGCTATAATGGAAAAAAAGCGAAATCGAGGTACCTACCGCTATGATGATCATGTCGAACAACATCTGGAAATGCGACGACAACCTGCCGTCGTGGAAGGAAAAGGGCGGCGACTGCTCCGCCGAGGTCCGCTCGAAGGGGCTGCTCCGCGTCTACCGCGATCTGCTCCCCGACGTACTGGGGCTCCAGGAATCGTCGGTCAAGATGGCGACGCTCCTGATGGAGGGGCTCGCGGACTGTCCCGACGGGAAGGGCGGGATCGCCAAGTACGAGTTGATCACCGGCGGGGACACCCCGATCGTCTACCGTCAGGATAAGCTGAAGCTGATCGAGAGCGGATTCTTCCGCTATTCCGAAAAGATCCCGGGTCTTCCCGAAAAGTACAACAACGGCGAGACCAAGTCGTTCTGCTGGGGTCTGTTCGAGGATCGCGAGACCAAGGCGCAGGTCGCCGTCATGACCACCCACCTGTGGTGGCAGTCGAGCGACGCCGTTCCCGGATCAAGAGAAGCGCGGGAATACCAGTTCCGGCAGGCGGACGCCGCGCTGTGCGCCGTGATGGAAAAGTACGGCTGCCCCGGTGTGCTGATGGGCGACTTCAACGCCGCGTCCGACACGCTTTGCATCGCGGCGTCGAAACAGCTCGGCTGGAGCGACGTGCACGATATCGCGACGGGCGACCGCGACGAAACGAGGGGTCACCACTGGTGCGACCGCAAATGGTACGGGCGGCGCGACGACGGCGGCACCTTCGACCGGGCGATCGACCACATCCTCGTCAAGGGGGAGAAGCCCGGCGCGGTCAAGTACTTCCGCCGTATGTCGGAGGAATGGTTCGACCCGATCTCGGACCACTATCCGCTCTACTGCGAGATCGAACTGTAAAAAAACGCCCCCTCAAAAAAAGGGGGGGTGAGCATCAAAAAATCAAGCGGCGTCCCGATATTTCGGGGCGCCGCTTTGGATCGTTGATCTTATTTTTTCGTCGGGACGAGCAGTTCCTTGCCGCCCATATAGGGACGGAGCGCGACCGGGATCTTCACCGTTCCGTCCGCCTGCAAATTGTTCTCGAGGAACGCGATCAGCATACGCGGCGGGGCGACCACGGTATTGTTCAGCGTGTGGGCGAAATACTTGTTGCCGTCCTGTCCGTTCACCCGGATCTTCAGCCGTCTTGCCTGCGCGTCGCC
>JAGCYR010000142.1 GCA_017960705.1 Clostridia bacterium
GAGAACGAGGCGTTTTTCGCTGTCGGGGCTGGTTTTCACGTAACTGTTCGGCATGGCGGCTCCGTTCTAAAGGTGTCTGATGCTTTTCTTGACGGCATTGAACGTTTCGTCGCTGATGACGTGTTCGATCCGGCAGGCGTCCTCCGCCGCGGTCTCGGGCGAGACCCCGATCCAGGTGAGCAGCTCCGACAGGACGTGGTGCCGCTCGTAGATCTTCTCCGCGATCGCGCTCCCCTTGTCGGTCAGACGCAGATAGCCGTTCCCGTCGACGAGCAGATAGCCGTCCGCCCGCAGTTTCGCCAGCGCGCGGGAGACAGACGGCTTCGAGTAGCCCATTTTCTGCCCGTCGTCGATCGCGCGGACCGCGTCTTTTTCACGGCTCAATACCAGAATGGTCTCCAGGTACATTTCCCCCGATTCCTGCATAGCGGCGTCCTCCTTCGTATTTCATATCCATTGTAACACAGAAAAAGACAAAAAGCAACCCCTCTTTTCCCGCGGCGTACCGCACCCGCGCGTACTTCGTCCGGACGCTGCCCCCGCATCGTTGCCGTCGTCCTCCGCCTCCCGCCTCCCGCCCGGCGGTTTTCTTTGTTTCGACCCCGTTCCGCCGTTTTTCAAACTTTTTTTCAAAAACCTCTTGACAAGTTAGCGTCAGGTAACTATAATAGAGGACGAAAAGTTAGCCACGGGTAACTATTCGCGGCGGAAAGGGGAAACAATGATGCCCTTACAGTTTGCCGACGTCGGGGAGGAACAGGTGATTCGAAGGATCGGGGGAACGCCCGAGGTCAAAAAACACCTCGAAAACCTCGGATTCGTCGTCGGGGGAACGGTACGCGTCGTCTCCTCGTCCGGCGGGAACCTGATCGTTTCGGTCAAGGAATCCCGGATCGCGGTCAGCCGCGAGATGGCGCAGAAGATTATGATTTGAGGAGGGAAAACGGATGAAAACGCTGAAAGACGTTCCGATCGGAGGGGTCGCCACGGTGCTCCGTCTGCACGGCGAGGGCGCGGTGCGGCGGCGGATCATGGATATGGGGCTGACCCGCGGGACCGAGGTCCGGGTGCGCAAGGTCGCGCCGCTCGGAGACCCGATCGAGATCACCCTGCGCGGCTACGAGCTCTCTATCCGGAAAGCAGACGCCGACATGGTCGAGGTCGAATAAAACCGTACGCTCGTCCGATTATTTTTTGCTCTTTCGGTTAGCTATGGGCAACCGAAAGGAAAGGAGAAAAGAAGAATGCGCATCGCACTTGCGGGGAACCCCAACAGCGGCAAAACGACGCTTTTTAACGCGCTCACGGGTTCCAATCAATTCGTCGGGAACTGGCCGGGGGTGACGGTCGAGAAGAAGGAAGGGAAGCTGAAAAAGCACGACGGGGTGGTCGTGACCGACCTGCCGGGCATCTATTCGCTCTCGCCCTACACGCTCGAAGAGGTCGTCGCCCGGAACTATCTGATCGGGGAGCGCCCCGACGCGATCCTGAACATCCTCGACGGCACCAACCTGGAACGCAACCTGTATCTGACCACCCAGCTGACCGAGCTCGGGATCCCGGTGGTGGTCGCGGTCAATATGATCGACCTTGTCAACAAGCACGGCGACAAGATCGACGTCGACGAACTCTCGCGCCAGCTCGGCTGCCGGGTCGTGGTGATCTCCGCCCTGAAAGGGACCGGGGTCATGGAGGCGGCGGAGGCGGCGATCGAGGCGGCGAGCGGGGCGAAAACCGTCCCGCAGCACACCTTCTCGGGTCCCGTCGAACACGCGCTCGCCCATATCGAGGAGGCGGCGCTCCACGGGCTTCCCGAGGAGAGACAGAGATGGTACGCGATCAAGGTCTTCGAGGGCGACGACAAGGTGCTCGAGGATCTCAGGATCCCGGGCGAGACCATGGCGCATATCAAAGAGGATATCGCCGCGGCGGAACGCGAGCTCGGGGACGACGCCGAGAGCATCATCACCAACGAACGCTACCTCTATATCGCCTCCGTTATCAAGGCGTGTTACAGGAAGAAAAAGACCGGCGGACAGACGGCGTCGGATAAGATCGACCGGGTCGTCACCAACCGCTGGCTCGGGCTCCCGATCTTCGCGCTCGTGATGTTCCTCGTCTACTGGATCTCGATGGTGGCGGTAGGCAAAGCTGCGACCGACTGGACGAACGATAATCTTTTCGGCGACGGCTGGCACATGTTCGGGATCGGTACGGCAAGGTACGAGGACGCCGCAGGCGATTGGACCGCCGCAAGCAACGCAGCCGCGGCGTTTGACGTCGAGCTCGACCCGGGCGCCGACGACTTCGATCCCGCCGAGGCGCTCGCGGCTCTCAACGCACGTCTGACCGAGCCCGCCGACCCGACCGCGACGGTCGAGGTCGAGGACGAGGAAACGCTCGAGCCGACCGATATCACCGTCTACTTCGACGCGGTTCCGGAGGACGCGGGAGACGACGTCAACGCGATGTCGTATAAGGACGCCGTCGCCTACTTCTCGGAGACCGGCTTCGACGAGCCCGATCCCGCCGACTACGGCGCGTGGGTCCCCGGTATCCCCGCCCTGATCGGAAAGGGTCTTGACGCGGCGAACGCCCCCGAATGGCTCTCCGGGCTGATCCTCGACGGTATCGTCGCGGGCGTCGGCGCGGTGCTCGGATTCGTGCCGCAGATGCTGGTCCTGTTCCTGCTCCTCGCGCTCCTCGAGGCGTGCGGGTACATGGCGCGGATCGCCTTCGTACTCGACCGGATCTTCCGGCGCTTCGGACTGTCCGGTAAATCCTTTATCCCGATGCTGATCGGCACGGGCTGCGGCATCCCCGGCATCATGGCGTCGCGTACCATCGAGAACGAGCGCGACCGCCGTATGACCATCATGACCACGACCTTCATTCCCTGCGGCGCGAAGGTGCCCTTTATCGCGATGATCGCGGGCGCGATCTTCGGCGGGTCGGCGTGGGTCGCGACCTCCGCGTACTTTATCGGGATGGCGGCGATCATCGTCTCGGGCGTGATCCTGAAAAAGACCAGACCTTTTGCCGGCGACCCCGCACCCTTCGTGATGGAGCTGCCCGCTTACCACCTCCCGACCGTCGGCAACGTGCTCCGCTCCACGTGGGAGCGCGGCTGGTCGTTCATCAAGAAGGCAGGGACCATCATCCTGCTCTCGACCATCGTCATCTGGTTCTTCTCCTTCTTCGGCGTGGTCGACGGCTCGTTCCGGATGCTCGCCGAGGATGAACTCGAGTATTCGATGCTGGCGAAGATCGGCGTCCCGTTCGCCTTCCTCTTCCGTCCGCTCGGCTTCGGTACCTGGCAGGCGGCGACCGCCTCGGTCACGGGTCTTGTGGCGAAGGAGAATATCGTCGGCACGATGGGCATCCTCTACGGCGCCGGCGCGACCAACACCTACGCCGCGCTCCGGGCAGCGTTTACCGGCGTGACCGCCTACTCGTTCCTGATCTTCAACCTGCTCTGCGCGCCCTGCTTTGCCGCGATCGGCGCGATCAAGCGCGAGATGAACAACCGGAAGTGGACCTGGTTCGCGATAGGGTACCAGTGCGGCTTCGCCTACGCCGTGTCGCTGATCGTTTATCAGATCGGTTCGCTCTTCGACGGCTCCTTCGCGTCGGGCTCGGCGGCGACCACGGTCGGACACGTCTTCGGTCTTGTCGTCTCGCTCGCGCTGCTTGCCGGCGCCGTCTACATGCTCTTCTTCCGCAAATACAAGGAGGCGGACAAACTCGAACGCAGCGTCTCGGTCTCCAAGTGACCGTAGAATAACGAAAAGGAGGAATCTCTTATGCTTTCGTGGCTTTCGTCCAACTGGGTGACGCTTTTGATCGTCGTCGTTCTGCTCGGGATCGTGGGGGGGTGCATCGCCTCCATCCTGCACGGCAGGAAAACGGGGAAGTCCTCCTGCGGGTGCAGCTGCGGGCACTGCCCGATGGGCGGCGCCTGCCGCAAAAAGTGATTTTTCCCGATCAATCAAACGAAACAAGACGCCGCGCACGCGGCGTCTTGTGTATTTTTGAGAAAGGAAGGGGGCGTTTTCTTGACTTTTTTGATAAAATGTGATATATTATTCTATTATAATGGATAAGTCTTTTTTTGAGAAGGACGACAATATGCAAAAATCGCAAACAAAACCGCTGAAATTCAATTCCCTGATCCGGAATTACGAGCAACTGGATTTTGTCCGCGCAGTGCGCGGGGGTCTTGTCAACATGATCCCCGGTCTGATCATCGGCGCGTTCGCGCTCGTGTTCCGGTTCCTGCCGATCGACGCCTACCGGACGTTCATACAAACCTTCGCGGGCGGCGTGTTCGAC
>JAGCYR010000016.1 GCA_017960705.1 Clostridia bacterium
CGCCGTGAGCGAGACGCGGATCGTGTCGCCGATCCCCTCGGCGAGCAGCGTCCCGATCCCGACGGCGCCCTTGACGACGCCGCGTCCGAGCCCGCCCGCCTCGGTCACGCCGAGGTGGAGGGGATAGTCGGTCTTTTGCGCCAGAATGCGGTTGGCTTCGATCATGGTGCGGACGTCCGACGACTTGACCGAGATGACCGTATCGTAAAAGTCGAGCGATTCGAGAATGCGGGCGTGTCCGAGGGCGCTCTCCGCGACCGCTTCCGCCGTCGGAGCGCCGTATTTGGCGAGCAGCGTCTTTTCAAGCGAACCGCCGTTGACCCCGATCCGGATGGGGACCCCCGCCGCCCGGCAAGCCCGGACCACCTCGGCGACCTTTTCGCGGGAGCCGACGTTGCCGGGGTTGATGCGGATCTTGTCCGCGCCTGCGGCGACCGATTCGAGGGCGAGCTTGTGGTCGAAGTGGATATCGGCGACCAAGGGGACGGTCACTCCCTGCTCCTTCAGATACGAAAAAATCGTCGCCGCACCCGCGTCGGGGACGGCGAGCCGGACGATATCGCACCCCGCGGCGACAAGCGCCCGCACCTGGCGAAGCGTCGCCTCGCGGTCGCGGGGATCGGTATTGGTCATGGATTGCACCGGGATCGGGGAGGTGCCGCCGATGGTCAGCCCTCCGACCCGCACGGCGCGGGAACTACGGCGTGTCGTCATTTTCGTTTCCTTTCGTTTCCCCGTCAGAAGAAGGACAGGATATCCTTGACCGTCACGAACAGGAGCAGCCCGAAGAACAGGAGCGCTCCGGCGGCGTCGATCGCCCCGGTCACCTTGCCGGGCAGCCTGCGGCGCGAGATCATCTCGACCACGGTATAGGCGAGATGTCCCCCGTCGAGCGGCGGGAGGGGCAGAAGGTTGAAGATACCGAGGTTCATCGAGATAATCAGCGTGAGATATAGCAGGGTCGCCCCGCCCGATCTTGCCGCCTCGGTGATCGCGCCCGCCGTTCCGACTGGTCCCGAGACCGCGTTGATCGAGTAGCGCCCGGTCACGACGTCAAAGAGCGATTCCCAGATCATCTGCACGACGTAGGTCGATTTCCAGAAGGTCTGCTTCACGACCGTACCGAAGTTTTTCCTTACGGCGTAGACCTTGAAATCCGCCGCGCCGAAGATCGTTCCCTGCTCGGTCACGGTCGGGAAGGTCACCGCCAGGTGTTCCTTTTCGCCGTTTTCGTGCAGAACGAGAAGGTCGAGCGGCTCGCCCTTGTATCCCTCGCGCATAATTTGATAGTAAAGCTGATCCGAGATGCGCACCTTGTGTCCGTTGACCGAGAGGATGGTGTCGTTCTGTTTCAAGACGGTCGAGGAGGTGATCTCGTTGCCGTTCTCGTCGATCAGCGGATCGTCGAATTCCGCGATCTGCGTGCCGCCCACCCGGATCCAGAGCGTCAGGATCAGAGTCAGGATAAAGGCGAGCGTGATGTTCATCAGGGCGCCCGCCGCGTGGACGATCAGCCGCTGCCAGCCCGGACGGGAGATCAGCGTGTTGCCGTAGTTGATGACGTAGTCCTCGTCGCCGGGTTTCGGGGGCTCTTTTTGCTCGGTCTTCACCGTTTCGTGCGGCACCGCTTCGTGGGCGAAAGGGTTTTCGGGCTCGGTGTCGGCGCTCGATTCGTCAAGCTCCCCGCGCATCGAAACGAAGCCCCCGAAGGGGAGCAGACGGATCGAATAGCGGATCCCCGTCTTTTTCGATTTTTTCGAGAGGACTTTCGGACCCATTCCGATCGCGAACTCGGTGATCTCCACGTGGAAAATGCGGGCGGCGATATAGTGTCCGCACTCGTGGATCATAATTAAGAGTCCGAAGATCAGGATGGCGAGCAGGATATAGAGGAACATTCCGTTTCCTTCCTTTTTTCGTCAGATAAGAGCCGCCGCGACGGAGCGCGCTTGTTTGTCCGCGTCGAGCAGTTCTTCGACGGTTTTCGCGTTCTTGCACACGGTCAGTTTTTCGACCGTTTCCGAAACGATGCGGGAGATATCCGTGAAAGAGATCTTTTCTTTCAGAAACGCCGCGACCGCGACCTCGTTCGCAGCGTTCAAAACCGCCGGAACGCCGCCGCCGCGCTTCATCGCGTAAAACGCGAGCGGGAGCAGCGGGAACGCCTCGGGATCGGGTTTAAAGAAGTTCAGCGTCCCGACCGAGAACAGGTCGAGTTCGCGGGTCAGCCCCGGCAGCCGCGCGGGATAGGTCAGCGCGTACTGCACGCAGAGCCGCATATCGGGCGACGAAAGCTGCGCCACGACGGCAGAATCAATATATTCCACCGCCGAATGGATTATACTCTCGGGGTGGACCACGACCTTGATCGCGTCGGGGGACACGTCGAAGAGATGCGCCGCCTCGATCACCTCGAACCCCTTGTTCATCATGGTCGCGGAATCGACCGTGATCTTCGCTCCCATCTTCCAGGTGGGGTGGGCGAGCGCGTCTTGCAGCGTGACTTTTGCAAGCTGTTCCCGCGTCATCCCCCGGAAGGGTCCGCCCGACGCGGTGAGCAGAATGGATCTCACGTCGCTCTTCCGTCCCGCGTGCAGGCACTGGAAGATCGCGCTGTGCTCGCTGTCGACCGGGATGATCTCGCAGCCCGCTTTTTTCGCCTCGGCTTTGACGATCTCGCCCGCGACGACGAGCGATTCCTTATTCGACAGGGCGAGCCGCCGTCCGAGCGACGCGCAGGCGAGGGTCGGGAGAAGCCCCGCTTCGCCCAAAATCGCGTTGACCGTGACGGGCGAATTCACCACGCGGATGGTCTCGCAGAGCGCGTCGGTCCCCCCGCGGACGGTGACGGGGGTATCTTTGAGCCGTGCCGCAAGGTCGCGCGCCGCCCCCTCGTCCGCCATCACGGCGAAGCGGGGACTGTACGCGCGGGCGAGCGCCTCCATCCCGGAGACGTCGGTATTGGCGGTGAGAAGATCGAGCGGGATCTTATGCTCCCCGGCGACCTCCAGCGCCTGCCGTCCGACCGGTCCGGTCGCGCCCAAAACCGAAAGCGAGGCGGGCAGTCCCCCCTCGTTTCCGTTCACTGCGGCGTACGGTGCGGTATTCATTCAAATCTTCCTTTCCGGGGATCCTTCACCAAAGGAAGGCAAAACCCCCGCCGATCTGCATCAGGAGCCAGAGCGTGACCGAGGTGGTCAGAACCGAATCGAAGCGGTCCATCACCCCGCCGTGCCCCGGAAAGATCTTTCCGTAATCCTTGATCCCGTGTTCGCGTTTGATAAGAGAGGCGATCAGATCTCCGATCTGCGAGATCACGGCGACGAGCAGCCCCGCGACCCCGAGCATCCAGTAGTTGACCGTGAAGCCGTACCCGAACTGCATCACCAGCCCGAACACGATATAGCCGACGACGCCGAAGACCGTGCCGCCGATCGAACCCTCGACCGTCTTCTTCGGGCTGACCTCGGGGATCAGCTTATGCCGTCCGAAGAAGCGCCCGGTGAAGTAGGCGAAGGTGTCGGTCGTAAAGGGACCGATAAAGGCGAGCAGACAGAGATAGGCGCCCCGGTCCACCCCGTAGCGGATGGCGGACAGAGCGGCGAAGCCGACCGAGATATAGATCACCGCGGTAAAGACCGACGCCGCCTCGGCAAACGCGAAGGTCCCGCGGCGGAAGACCGTCACCGAGACCACAGAGAGCAGGTAGACGAGGACGGCGGCGAGCAGGATCTTCCCCCCGTACTGTCCCGCAGCAGATTCGGAGAACGGGAAAAAGCCGAACGGAAGCCCGACGGCGATAAGATACGCCGGGATAGAAAGCCAAAAATCTTTGGTTCTCCCGAACACCCGGAAGATCTCGAAGATCGCGATCCCGGCAAGGATCGCCCAGGCGACGGGATAGGCGAGCGTCCACGAAAAGATCAGGATCAGAACCAGCAGCGGGATCAGGACGCAGGCGGTCAGGAATCGTGTCAGCATAATCGTTCCCTTTCAGCGAAGGTCGGATCAAAGCCCCCCGAAACGCCG
>JAGCYR010000143.1 GCA_017960705.1 Clostridia bacterium
CGCCCGACATCGCGTTGAGCTGACCGCCGTTTTCGCGCAGGTACGACACGGTCAAATCCTCCGCGTTGTTGATGACCCCGACGAACGAGAGCGCGCAGGTCCCCCACGCCGAGCGCATCAGCAGCGGCTGGGGATCGGTGTCGTTGATCATCCCGATCGCCGCCGTACCGTCCATCTCCTCGAGGATGCCCTCGAACTGGGTGCGGAAGGGAGCGTTCTGGATGTTGTGGATCTTTCTTTGAAACCCGACCTCGGGGGAGAACGCCGCGATACCGGCGCTCCGCGTGCCGAGGTGGGAGTGATAGTCGGTCCCGAAGAACACGTCCGAAAGGACGCTCTTCTTGCCGACAGCACCGAAGAACCCGCTCATCTGCCGGTCAGACAGCCGAGAAGAAGAGGTCGGAGAGGGTCATCGGATCGATATACTTGCCGTCCTTGTAGACCCGCATATTGCCCGACGCGATCTCGTCGATCAGCATGACGTTGCCGTCTCTGTCGTAACCGAACTCGAACTTGATGTCGTAGAGGACCAGCCCCTTCGCGGCGAGGTCGTCGGCGACGATCTTGGTGATCTTTTGGGTCATATCCTTGATCTCGTCGTACTGTTTGCCGGTCATGACGCCGAGCACCTCGAGACCGTCGCGGGTGACCAGCGGATCGCCCTTCTCGTCGTTCTTGAAGGTCATTTCGACGTAGGCGGGGAGATCGGCGCCCTCTTTGACGTACTCACCGTAGCGGCGGAAGAAGCTCCCGACCGCCTTGTAGCGGCAGATGACCTCGAGCCCGTGACCGAAGACCTTGCCCGGCACGACCTCCATCGTGGTATCGGCGAGGTTGGCGTTGACGTAGTGGGTCTTGATGCCGGCGGCGTTGATCTTCTCGAAGAAATAGATCGACATCCGGAGGTTGACGTCGCCGACGCCCTCGATGGTCAGACCGATCGAGTTCTCGCCCGGATCGAACACGCCGTCCTTGCCGGTGCAGTCGTCCTTGAACTTGAGGAGGTAGTTGCCGTTGTCGAGCGCGTAGACGTTCTTGGTCTTTCCGGTGTAGATGAGTTTCATTTTGTGTCTCCTTTTATGTAAATCTTTTTTTGACGAACTTAACCGAACCGATCCATGATCGCGCGGTCCTTCTCGATCACCGCCGCGTGATCTTTCACGCGCTTCTCTTTCAGTTTGGCGGCGAGGGCGGGCTCCGAAAGCGCGAGGATCTCGATCGAAAGCAGGGCGGCATTGGCTGCTCCGTTGATCGCTACGGTCGCCACCGGGATCCCGGAGGGCATCTGTACCGTAGAGAGGAGCGCGTCAATGCCGTCAAGCGTATTCGATTGGCAGGGGATCCCGATCACGGGGAGGGTGGTCTGCGCCGCGATGGCGCCGGCAAGGTGCGCCGCCATTCCGGCGGCGGCGATCAGAACGCCGAATCCGTTCTCTTCCGCCGTGCGGGAGAACTCCGCCGCCTCGGCGGGCGTGCGGTGCGCGGAGTACACGTGTACCTCGAAGGGCACTCCGAAATTGCGGAGGACGTCGACCGCCTTTGAAACAACGGGCAGGTCGCTGTCGCTTCCCATCACGATCCCGACTTTTTTCATATTTGATCTCCTTTCAAAAACGAAAAAGGGCGCAGTCAAGTTATCGGAAAACAAAACTGAACCCAGACGGTCGGCAAGTATTGCCCCCCGCTCCATGCAGTACGCTCTGCAAAAAATCCGTCAGTCACGGGGGACCTCTGATTACGCTTTTATTATACCACGAAGGGGGTCGAAAAGTCAACCTCGCATAATCGGGAAAAAAGGATCGCTTTCTTTCGTTTTGTTGCGCATTTTCACCAAAACCGAAAGAACGCCCCCAACGCGAAATTGGGAGAGTTCTCCGATTATCCGTTTTTTAAAGGAATTCCGAAAACTCGCGGGCGCGGAACGCGCGCGTGTAGGCGTGAGTTCCGTTTTGCCCCTCGATCTCAAGCCGGAAATACGAATCTTGCCAGCCGGGATCGGTCTCGGCGCGGTACTTGTCGAGCAGCCGTCTGATCGGAAAGCGCGCGACGAAATCCTCGCCTTCCCGCACGGGAAAGATCGAACGCGCCGCGGAATAGGAACGCCAGTCGGAGACGACCCGGACGCGCCGGGTCTCGTCGGTCTTCAGCGTCAAAATCCCGTCCTCGACGTACAGTTCCCTGATCTCGGGTCCGGTCGAAGAATAGAAGTTCCCCGCAAGCAGCGCTTCGATCACGGCGTCGTAGTCGAGTTTCTCCGCCTTGATCACCGTCCAGCCGCCGAAAAGGTCGGGCTCGATATGGGCGTCGTCCGAACAGATGGGAAAGACGTCGCGCCCCAGCCGGAGCAGATCGTCGAAAGGAACGGTGGTGTCGGGCATCTCCTCGACGACGCAACTGGTGTTAAAGACCTCGATCCCCCAGAGTCCCTCCAGCCCGCAGTAGTCGGGATAGTTCTGGAGCGACCAGACCGGGTGGTTATAGCAGACGAAAAAGCCGTTTTCGTTGCCCAGACGGATCAGGGCGTTGACGGATTCCGTGGAGTAGTTTGCCCGCGCGTCGGTCTTGCGCATTTCGTCGGTGACGTGCGCCGTAAACGACGGTTTGACGATCCGGCTCTCCGAGAAAACGGGCGACAGCGCGGTTCCGCGGCTCTTGGCGTAGAAATTCAGGTGATAGGTGCGCTGAAAACGGCTGCCGCGGGCGGTCGCCTCGTTCACCGCGATCTCGTGCGCGTTCAGGGCGAGAAAGTTCCCGTCCGTGAGGTCGTTGTGCGGCACGAACACCTCGTGATCGGTGAACGCGAGGATCGAATATCCGCGCTCGGCGTAGATCCGCTTCGCCTCCTCCGGCGACCAGATCCCGTCGGAGACCGTGGTGTGCAGATGCAGATTCGCCTTGTAGAAGTTCCCCTTTTCGGGCAGAAGCCATCGTTTCATATCTCTCTCCCGTTGCGTTCAAATTGAACAAATCCATTATACTCCGCGCCTTTTCCCGTGTCAAGAGGACGCCCTCGCCTTTGGTTTCAAATAAAAATACTCGAAACGGAGAAACCCGCTCGCGAACGCGAGCGGGTTTCGTTTTTAAATGCAATTTGCTATGCGGGATAGCGGAACAAAAGCGGAAAGCAACAAGACTTGAGATAGTCCCATTTTTGTTTTCCGGTCTGCGCCGCCGGAAGGGGATCCCCGGCGTGAGCTTGCGAACGTTGGGGGTTCCTGTATCCGCAACGGTCTTAAAGAGATCCGAAGTCGAACGAATCCCAGTCACCCTCTCCGAGGGTCCCCGCAGAGCTCAGCAGCATATCGCGGTCGAACTCGACGATCTTGATCTCGGCTGCCTCGAATTCTTTTTTACGGTTCATATTCGTTGATCCTTTCTTAATCGAAGAAATGCAGCGCCCCGAAACCGCCGTCGTCGTCCGGCACACCCGCGCTCTGCACGAGGAAGTCGGGGAGGGTCGGGACGATCAACAGTTTTGCGCTCTCAAACGGTCGTTTCGTTCCCACAGCCGTCACCCGTCAATCTGCGGCTTTGAAGTAGACCGCGCCGTTGACGTGAACGCTCGTGCCCGGGATCACGTAATCGACCGCCTCGGGGGAAACGACCGGCTCGATCTCGGTGGAGGGATCGAAGTCGAGGTCGACAATGCGCCAGTACGCTTCTCCGAAGATCGCGTAGGCGGGATCGCCCGAAGAAGCAAATCTGTCGAAGCGGCATCTGACGTCCGGGTTCGTGGCGGTGTAGGTCAAATTGGAATTCTTGCTGGTCGCCGTAAAGAGGGAAAGCCCGTTAGTCACCATATAAGAATTCTTATTTGTGATATTGCTCTTGACCTTCCAGACCTTCACGCC
>JAGCYR010000144.1 GCA_017960705.1 Clostridia bacterium
ATACGAGGGGTTCGATCATAGCAGAAGATATGCCAAAAGAGAGCGCACCCCGGAATGGGGTGTGCTCTCTTTTGGTGGATCTGAGGGGAATCGAACCCCTGTCCGAAAACCGTCGGTATGACTTTCTCCGCGGGCAGTCGCTCTATTGGAATTCCCCTCTTGCAACACCGGGCGACAGGTTTTGCAGTCGGGTAGCCGTTTCGTCCATGACCGGGTCAACGACAAATCCCCGGTTCATGTTCACCGCTGATTTGACGCCGGGCGAGGTTCGCGGTCCTCCCTCACGCGACGGGCGGCTTAAGCCGCGGCACTGCCCTTAGGCAGCCATAGCAAGTTTCTTTTTAGAATCTGCGTTTAATTTTAGGTGAACAGTTTAACGGGATTGCTCGGCCCGCCGCGCTTATCATACTTTCAAATCCCCGGCGAAACCGTTACAGACCCGTGTGATTGCCGGGGGAGACATATTGTAACACGGAAAGCGGCGTTTGTCAAGGGGCGGGACGAAAAACCACCTTTATAATATTCGCGTGTCTGCGTATGGTGCGTACGCGCAGGGTGCGTGCGCGCTTCTGCGCGTATAGAGGATCGCCGGGCGGTCGTTCACGGTTCCGGCGTCGCGATAACCGTCTTTTTGCATTGCTTTTTTGCGTCGGAGCGGCAAGAAAAGCAACGTAGATTTGCAGGGGTTCGCTTTTGGAGAGAACTTTTTTCGTCCGAAAAAACCCCATTTTACGGGCTTTTTTCATCTTTTTCGAAAATTTTTAAATTTTTTTTGAAAAACCTATTGACAAACCACGACGGGGGGTGTATAATAGGACCAGATTAAAAGGCAAAGCAGTTGAAAAGCTGTGACGCAAAACTAAAGGGCCTTCACAAGTTGATTGTAAGGCAGCCAGTTGCATCTGATTAAAAGGCAAAGCAGTCGAAAGACTGTGACGCAAAGCTAAAGGGCCTTCACAAGACCACTTGTAAGGTAGCCAGTTGCATCAACGAGTGCGACTGGCGTTTTTCGTTATATACGGCGAAAACGAAAGGGGAAGCAATGGAAGAGTTTGACGCGAGAGTCAGTCTGATCGACGAAACGCTGAACAGCGGACTCGACCCAATCGAACTTCTGGCGACTCCGATCCTCTCCCCCCTGACCGATCTTCCGGTCGCCTACCGCACCCGCCTCCGGATCAACAGCGTCGAGGTCGGCGTGATCCAACCCGAGCAGTACGATCCGGTCGCGTCCCGCACCTCGCAGTGCGTGTCGCTCGCCCTCTGGAACTTCCGCAGGGTCTGCGACCTGGCGAAGGACCTCCGCGAGATCTCCTCGGCGATCGGCTTCTTCACCGTCCGCACCCCGTCCCGAATCCTGACGAAAGGGAAGATCGGGGACCTGGTCGAAACGGTACTGAAAGACGCCGGGTACGACGATCCCTCGAACGTCTGCTTCGAGTTCCCCCGCGAGAGCGTCTTCTCCGACACCGAAGCGATGGCGAACGGTCTGCGAGTCCTGAAGACCTTCGGGATCAAGTCCGCGCTGGTCGGCTACGGCGACGAGTTCTGCCCTGCGCCCCGGCTCGCCTCTCTCCCCTTCGACTACGTGATGCTCGATGAATCGGTCCTCGCCGACCTGATGAACCCCGAAAAGGAACTGTCGGTCGAGGCGTTGATCAAATACGTTTCCACCTTCGGCGCCGAATATATCGCACTCGGAAGAACCACCGCCGAAGAGAGCGAACGACTCGTCCGGATACGGGCGTTCGGATACGAAGACAAGGACCCGACCGCCATAACGGAGAGTGAACTTCGCGCCAAGTTTTGACGGGAGGATCAAATGACAAGAAATTCGATTTCGCGGTACATCCTCCGGTCCGCCGGTGAGGTCAAGCGATTCCGGATAATGATGCGGGTCATCCCGATCGTGATCGCGGTTCTGGTGGCGCTCTCGAGCGTCGTTTACGTCTCCTCTGTGATGTACAACCGATACGGCAGCTACACGGTCACGGTCAACAAGTTCGATAACCTGAACTACTCCATCGCGCTCACCGAGTACATGATCGAGGACCCCGACAACGAGGGAAAACTGATCCCCGGCAAACCGGTCGCCCGGCTGAACTCCAAAGCGTCCGAACAGATCCGCGATATGGACGGTGCGACGCTCCCCGACGATATCGACCAGATCAGCGGCGTGCACAACGGAGAGAACTACATCGCCTACACCTACTACTTGGTCAACAACGGAGAAAAGACGCTGACATACGAATACAACCTCTACATCGTCAACACGACCAACGGCGTTGAAAAAGGGGTGCGCGTCCGGCTCTACGAGGACGGAGTGGCAACAACTTTCGCAAGAACGCGAACTGACGGCACCGGACCCGAGGAGGGAACCGTAGCGTTTATGGGCGACACCACGATCGTAAGAAAGCAGGTCAGCAACTTCGGACCCGGCGCCTACACCCGATTTACCGTGGTGATTTGGATCGAAGGAAACGACGACGACACGACCGACGACATCATCGGCGGACAGTTCAAGGTCGATATGAAGGTCAACATTATCGGCGACGCCGAGGGAACCCCGATCGACTTTGAACAACAATCCTGATTCGGTTATTCTTCCGGCAACGGAAAATAATATACAAATTTGATTATTTTTTAAAAGGAGAAAAAACCAATGAAAAAGCTCAGTCCTGCTCTCGCTCTTCTGCTTGTCTCGGCTGTTATGCTGGGCACCTCCTCGTTCGCGTGGTTCTCGATGAACACCAATGTCTCCGCAACCGGTATGTCGAACACGGCTGTCACCAATGCAAACCTTTACATCAAAGAGGGTTTGATCGATTCTGCGGATTCCATCGACGGCGTCGTTGCGAATATGGCTACCGGTCTTCACAATCTTTCTCCCGCTAATCTGACCGCTTCCGAAGGAACCGTTACCGTTCAGATCCCGACCGATTACACGGGCGGCACCGCTCCTACGGTTAGCACTGCCGGGCACGCAGTCAACTGGACTTCGAAGGGCACTTTCACCGCTACCACTGCGACCTCTACTCTGGCCGTGGTTGCAGATGGTGGGATCGGCAACTACATTGCCGCTGAGACCATGACCATCGTTCGTAAAGCGCAGTCCGCCAGCACCTATGATGTGGATGCTGTTGTCACCGTTACGCTCGGTGCCGCGTCCGAACTGAACAAGGCCCTGCGCTGCGGCTTCCTCGTTGGGTCGACCTTCACCCAGATGCCTTCCGCAGAACTCGCCGCTTCGGGCTCCGTCACCTTCTCGTTTACCGATCTGCTTGACGGTGTTGCCGACAACGCTGTTCAGAAGATCACCTTCGTCATCTGGTACGAGGGCGAAGATACGAACTGCACGTCCAACAACGCGATCACCGTTTCGACCAACACGGTTTCGATCGCCTTCACTTCTCGCGCTCACTCCTAAACTGTAATTACTGAGAAACCGCTTAAACCCGCATCTAAAAAACCGCAAACAACCGCAAGCCCCCGGGCTCTCCCGGGGGATTCTTTTGTTTGATCGGGGGAAGGGGAGACGCGGATCGGGGGAAACTCCCCCGCGGGATTACACCGGGAGCGCTCTTTGCAGCGCCTTTTTCTTTTGTTCTCTTCGTTCACAAATATTCGCGTGAACATCGCTCTGTTCACAATGAATTTCACCAAAAAAACACAAAAATGAAAAATTCTCTGAAAATCACTTGACAAAGTGAAAATCCTGAGTATAATGGAGGTACAGAGATACAAGGGGAACGTGTATGCTTTTTGAGAGCGAGTCCGTCGGATATAAGCCGCGGATAACCGAAGAAGTGTATAAAGACGTGATCGCGTTTGCCAATTCCGGCGGCGGGACCCTTTATTTCGGCGTGGATCGGGACGGGAACGAAACGGGTCTCTCCGACGCGCAAAACCAACTTGCCCGCCTGACCGACGGGATCCGCGACGCGATCCTTCCCGACGTCACCCCCTTCGTAGAATGTAAGGTACAAGAGAATAAAGTGATCAAACTTTCGGTCGGAGAGGGAACCGACAAACCCTACTATCTGACGGCGAAAGGCATCCGCCCCGGCGGGGTCTTCGTGCGTCGGGGGACCGAGAGCGCGCAAGCCGACCCCGAACAGATCAACCGGATGATCCGCGAGAGCGGCGGCGAGAGTTACGAAGAACAACGTTCTCTCGAACAAGCGCTGACCTTCGCTTCCGCAAAGGATTTCTTCGGGCGGTGCGGCGTCGGCTTCGGCGAGGAACTGTACGACGCGTACGGGCTGTCAAGACGCGGAGCGTATACCAATCTCGGCTTGATCTTGTCCGACCAATGTCCGCACACGACCAAGATTGCGGTCTTCAGCGACGAGGAGCTGACGGTCTTCCGCGACTGCAGGGAATTCGGCGGCTCGGTCTGCCGACAGTTCGAGGACGCGGTCGGGTATCTCACGCTCTGCAACCGAACGGCGTCGACCATTCGGGGAGTGATCCGCACCGACCGTCGGGATTATCCCGAGGAGGCGATCCGCGAGGCGCTGCTGAACGCGTTCGTTCACCGCGACTACGGTTTCAGCGGCAGCAATATCATCAACGTAAGCGAGTCCAAAATGGAGTTCATTTCGCTCGGCGGACTTCCGCCCGGGCTGTCGACGGAGGACGTCCGGCTCGGCATTTCCCAACCGCGGAACCGGAAACTCACCGATCTGTTCCGGCGTCTGCACCTGATCGAAACCTACGGCACCGGGATTCGCAGAGTGTTCAAACTATACGAGCGGTGCGCCTCACCTCCGGAAATCGCGGCGACCAGGAGCGCGTTCAAGATTGTTTTGCCCAATATGAACGCGGCGCCCGAACTGACCGACGAATCTCCGGGTCGCCTGACCGATCA
The DNA here is from genome assembly GCA_017960705.1 of Clostridia bacterium. Lineage (GTDB taxonomy): Bacteria > Bacillota > Clostridia > Oscillospirales > CAG-272 > UBA1740. Next base: position 4,871 of record JAGCYR010000144.1, read on the forward strand.
GATGAAAACGGTCCTCGACTATCTGGAAACGAACGGACAGATCACCGACGAAGAGCTTGAAAGTCTCCTCGGCGTGAAAAAAACGCGGGTCTTCAACCTGACGAAAGAGATGAAGGAACGCGGCTTGATCGAGTCGATAGGGAGAGGACGGGACAAGCGATTCCTCCCCTGCAAAACGCGTTTCCGATGACCCGGCACGGTTTCCGCGCTTCGCGCGTCTCCAAACCTTCCCCTTAAGGGGAAGGTGGCGCTTGCGCCGGATGAGGTGGTCCCCCGTATCTCGCGAATTCGACCTCCGATAATGCCCGTCATCACCTCATTTGTCTCGCTACGCTCAACATCTTCCCCTCAAGGGGAAGACTCGGAACGAGCGCTGCGGCGGGTTTTGTATCCTTCGTGTCGCGCCCCCGCGGCATATCACGTTGCGAAGCAACACGTCACTGCGCCGCCTCGCGGCGCACCCCCCCCGGGGGGGGTGCATTGAACTTTTTACCGATCTACGGGGGAAAAACGCAACTTTTTTTGAGGCTTTTTCGTACTTTTTCAGTTTTTTACTTGACTTTTACTTATTCTCTCGCTATAATGGTAGAGAATAGAGAAGTATCGCATCCGTAAGATGCGCGCAAATTTCACCCTGTGCGCATACCGAAACAACCGGGAAAGGAACGGGTATACATTCTATGGAGAACACCAAAAAACCCTCGGTCAAAAAGATCCTTTCGATCGTCGGAAATACGATCCTTTGGCTCTTTGTGGCGTTTGCGATCGTCATTACGGTCATCGTGTTCGCTTCCAACAACAAGAGCGGCGACAACTCGCTGCCGACCATCGGCGGAGTTGCGTTCGTTTCGATCAAGTCCAACTCGATGGACAAGAGTCCGAACGCCGCCGACTACGCCGAAGGTGGTAGACTCGAGGGGAAGACCGGCTTCAAAAAGGGAGCTTTGATTTTTGTCAATGCGCTGACGAGCCTTGAAAAGTTCGAACTACAGGTTGGCGACGTCATTACCTTTGCTCGCGATCTGAACAATGACGGCGTGAGCGAACTCAACACGCACAGAATCATCGAAGTACACGAAAAAGACGGTTTTGTCTATTACGTGACGCAGGGTGACCACAACGAATTCCCCGACGGCATTTACAGCGAAACCGACCCGACCCACAATGAAAAGGACGGCGGATACGTTGTTTTGGCAAACGACGTCCTCGGCAAATGGAACGGTCATAAGATCGGCGGGCTCGGAAACTTCCTCGCTTTCCTCCAGACCCGCGTCGGTTTCTTCGTCGTCATCATCCTGCCTCTGATCGCATTCTTCCTCTACGAGGTGATCCGCTTCATTATAGTCGTGATGGCACTGAAAGGGAAGAAGAGCGAAGACGAGATCCGTCAGCGCGTGATGGAGGAGATCCTGCGTGCGCAGCAGGCGGAGAACGCCGCTGCAGCCGCGCCTGCAGCCGAAGCACCGGCGCCTGCGGAGCAAGCTCCGGCGGAGGAACCGACCGAACAACCCGAGGATGAACCGAAAGAATAATCAGCCGTTCATCATCATCCCGCGGGCGAACGCCCGCGGGGGATGACGCGCGGTAAAACCGTTCTCTTATGCCTGTTTTTCCTTAAAAGAAGGAAAGACAGTCAGATTTTTTCTTTTGCGCGCGGGCGCGCGCTATGCACACGCATATAACTTTGTAAATATATCCGACGCTCGTCGGACGACTTAAAAGGGGAGTATCATGGGCGCGTTTCTGGATTGGTTCTTTGAGTTTATGACGACCATGCTCAAGGACGGAGTTCTGAGGATCTTTACGGGCATCTTCTGGGGCATCGTGCAGATCTTCAATATTCCCGACTATATTTCGATATTCAATTCCCACAGCAGCGGGTTCTCCGCCATCGAGTGGGTCTTGTCGATCTTTGCGATGATCGTTATCTTCCTGATCTGGGCGCTGCTGATCACGCTCGCGGTCTTCGGGCTGCGCAAGTATTTCCGTTTCCGCCGTTCGATCGTCGGGAACGAAGATCTGCTTGAAGAACTTGCCGATATGCACCGCGACGTCCTCCGTCTCACAAAGGAGAAAGAGCGGATCATGGCGCTGAAGATCGGGCAGACCTCGATCTCGGTCGACGACCTGAACGCGATCCTGAACCCCGACGACGAGGGCAGCGCCTCGATCGAGGAAGCGCAGGCGGCGGGGATGGCTCATCAGGCGGGCGGCTCCGGCGGGGAAGGGACCGGCGACGGTTCCGGCGAGAGCGCGGGCGCCGTTTCCACCAAGCGTTTCTTCCGTCTTTCCGCCGTCGACGAGAAATACCGCTTCTACGTCGAACCCGAATACAACCGTTCGATGTCGCTCTCCGAGATCTGCGACGACTTCCGCAATTTCGCGTGCAGCAAGATGCACCTCTACTACGAGATCCGCACCATCCGGCTGATGTTCGCGGGACTTGCCTCGACCAAGATGATCCTTCTGCAGGGTATTTCCGGTACCGGTAAGACCTC
>JAGCYR010000145.1 GCA_017960705.1 Clostridia bacterium
CCCGGAGCAGTACGCTGATGTCCGGAAGACTGTCCCCCACCTCCCAACGGGAGATCGCCGTGTCGGAATAGTTCAGCGCCTTCGCAAGCTCCTGATGCGTCATCTTGTTGGCTTTGCGCAAAAGGACCAGGTTGTTTACGATATTCTTTCTGACGTCTTCCATGGTTTCATTATACCACGGCGCGGGGAGGAAAGCAAGGGGCAATAGAGAGATTTTTCGACCGCTCTATTTTAAATAGAGTCGGTTTTCGGGGGACGTCTCGGTAGAATAGAATTTGAGAATTCATAATTGCGGCGGGCACTTGACACAGGCGGGGCGGTCGGGTATACTCTTTTGCGGAACGAGCCCGACAAATACCGACCGAAAGGAGGCGTACCGAGGTGTCGCCGCTGCAAATCATCCTGATCGCACTGTTATCCGTCGAACTGCTCTCGATCCTTCTGTACGTCCCGCACATGATCTGGTGGGTCGAGGGGCGCCGTCCGCAGGAACGCCTGCGCGCGAAAAAGCAGAGGAAGTTCGCCCTCCTGATCCCGGCGCGGGACGAGAGCAAAGCCATCGCTCCGCTGCTCGACAGCGTGAAGCGCCAGACCTATCCCGCAGATCTGATCGACGTTCGCGTGATCGTGAAGGATCCCGACGATCCGACGATCGGGATGGTGCGCGAAACGCTTCCCGACGCCGCGATCCAGGTGGTCCCGAACCAGAAGCGCAAAGCCGACGCGATGGACGCCTGTATGCAGACCATCCTTTCCACCGGGCACGCGCCCGACGCGTACCTGATCGTCGACGCCGACTGCATCCTCTCCTCGACCTACGTGGAGGAAATGAACAACGCGATGGAATCGGGCGCAGACGTCGTGATCCCGCGCAAGCTCATCAAGAACTGGCTGACCGAAAAGAAGGAATACCGCACGCTCTACGCCAACTGCAGCGCCATGACCTACGTCGGGGTCGACGATATGGGCAACAAGAGCAAGTCGAAGCGCGGCTATCCTCTGGCGCTCTGCGGGCAGGGGATGCTGATCGGGGCGCGGGTGATCGAGAATCTCGGCGGCTATCCCTTCCGCAGTCTGACCGAGGACTACGAACTCGCGGTCGAGTGTATGCGGCGCGGGTACAAGCAGCTCTACTACGAATACGCCGAGATCTACTCCGAAGAACCGCTCACCAGACACGAATACAACAAGCGCCGGATCCGCTGGCTCAAGGGATTCGCGCAGTTCAACAAGACCTACGGCGGGGAAGTTCGGGAGATGACCTTCGGTCACGGAAAACCCGACCCCGGCAAACTGCACTTCCTCTACGACCTCTTCCCGGTCTACGGGATGCTCGGCGCCGACGGGATCGGCTTCGCCGCGTGCCTCATCCTTGCGCTGATCCGCTTCTTCGCGGGCGTCGGCGGGATCGGCTCTGCGCTGCTTTGGTCGCTTCTGCCGATCGGGATCGCGTATCTTGAACTGTTCGTTTTCGCCGCGGCGCAGCTTTGGGTAAGTCACGATTTCTGCCGGATGACGCGGCGCGAAAAGATCCGGTTCCTGTTTTTGTTCCCGTTCGTTTCGATCGAGTACGCCTGGATCTTCGTCCTTGCGTTCACCACGACCGTCCGCGCCGACGATTGGGCGCCGGTCGCCAGGATGTCGATCGATTCCGACGAGGTGGGAACCGAAGCGGTCCGCGAGGAAAGAGAACGGGAGGCGTCGGCGTGACGCGCGCGGAGAAGATCCGGCAGGAGATCGAGCACGAGCGGGCGCGCGACTTTTCGGCGCACGTCACCCCGCCCTGCACGGGGAAGTCGGTTTTGCCGGTCTCGGACGATTACGACTATCTCAAAGGCGGCTTTTTCCGCCGTCTGCTGTCCTGCTTTTCGGTCGGGGTGTTCCGCTTCGTCGGTCTGTTCATCGGGCGGTACTGCCGGCTGAAGATCGTGGGGAAAAAGAACCTCAGGGGCGTTCGCGGGGCGATCCTGACCTCCAACCACGTAAACGATATCGACTGCGTGCTGATCCGCCGCGCGGTCGGCAGACGGAAGCTGAAGATCACGGTCGCCGAGTTCAACAACCGCCGCGGCGCGTTCGGCGCGCTGCTCCGGGCTGCGGGCACGCTCCCGATCGGGAAGACCCTCCCCGCGATGCGGCACCTGAACCGCGCAATCACGGAATACCTGAAGCGCGACCAGTTCGTTCTGTTCTACCCCGAGGGGTCGCTCTGGTGGTGCTACGAGAAGCCGCGCCCCCTGATCGAAGGGGCGTTCCTTGCCGCGGCGAAAAACGGGGTCCCGGTGATCCCGACGTTCTTCACCTTCCGAACCTACGGCGTCCGCCGCGACGGCACCCCGAAAAAGGCGTTCACGCTCCATATCGGACAGCCGATCTGCCCCGAACCCGACGCGCCGCTGCGCGAGGAGGCGAAACGGCTTGCGAGTCTGACGTGGGCGTTCAACGCGAAGACCTACGAGGAAGCGTACGGAAGACCGGTGGAGTATGAATAATGTACGCTTCGCGTAATGATGTTGCCTGCGGCAATGATGTGACTTCGTCAATGATGTGCCGCGCGGGGACCCCTCCCCCTGCGGGCGTGAAGTAACAAAAGGAAGCCGTTGCGACGGATCACAACGGCATCAATTGCTCCCTGCGGTCGCACGAAACGCCGCCCGGCGAACCGTCGGGCGGCGTTGTTATTAACAAAAAGCAAAGGGAGCCGCTGCAGTAGCGTCTATAGAACCGCAAACCGGCGAGAGTCCGC
>JAGCYR010000146.1 GCA_017960705.1 Clostridia bacterium
ACTTCCTTTTCAAACAAGCAACTGTTTTTTATTAATTTACAGAAAAAATCTTTTCTTAGTTTCGACTTGATTTTCTTTGTCTCGGATGTTATAATGGTTACGTATCATTTTTGCACGGAGGGAGCAATGAAAAACCTGACGTTCCGGAAGCAGCTGACGATCTTCGTCTTCTGCGCCGTGATCCTGACCGGATGTATCCTGCTCGGGTTCCTGATCGACCGCTCGGTCGCCGCGGGCAACTGGTTCGGGCGGCTGCTGTCCATCCTTGCGCCCTTCATCGCCGGCGGGATCCTCGCGTTCGTTCTGAAACCGCTCTGCAACCTGCTCGACAAACCGATCGGAACCTTCTTCACGAAAAAAGTTTTCCGCCGTTCGCTCGAGCGCGGCACCACCACCGAACGCCGGGTGCTGAAGCGCGCCGACAACGTAAGCATTTTACTCTCGGTTTTGATCTTTTTCCTGATCATCGCCGGGCTTCTGCTCGCGGTCATCCCGCAGCTCTACGACAGTATCGTCCGCCTTATCAACAGTATTCCGGGATGGGTCGAATCATTCACCGACTGGCTGATCGGCTTCATCGGAGAGGATAACCCGGATCTGGTAGCGTCGCTCCGCGAGCAGTCGGACAAGATCTCGAACGGTCTCGTCAACTGGCTGACCAACGCGGTCGCGCCGACCCTCTCCGACCTGACCAGCGCGGATCTCGAAGGCATCTTCACGAAGCTCTCGCCGATCCTTTCCGAGACCTTCGGCGTCGGCAAGATGATCGTAACCGCCCTGCTCAACACCGTAGTCTCGGTCGTGGTCATCTTCTACACCCTCGCCAACCGCAAAAAGTTCGCGAAACAGGGCGTTCTGATCATCAACGCGATCTTCCCCGACAAATGGGCGAAGATCGTGCTCGACGAGTGCAACTACGCCAACCGGGTCTTCTCGGGCTTCATTTCGGGCAGAATGCTCGACTCGCTGCTCGTCGGCGTGCTGATCTTCATCGCGGCGACCATCTTCCGCGTGCCGCAGGCGATCCTGATCGCGATGCTGATGGGTATGTCCCAGATGATCCCGTTCTTCGGTCCCTATATCGGCGCCGTTCCCTCTTGCCTGATCGTTCTGATGATCGACCCGATCAAGGTGATCTATTTCCTGATCCTCGTGGTCATCATCCAGCAGCTCGACGCCAACATTTTCGACCCGCTGATCGTCGGGAACTCGATCGAAATGTCGAGTTTCTGGGTGCTGTTCTCCGTCGTCCTGTTCGGCGGACTGTTCGGCTTCCCCGGTCTCCTGATCGGCGTTCCGACCTTCACGATCCTCTACGACGTCATCCGCAAGCTGACCGACTTCCTGCTTAACAAGCGTGGTAAAGCCGAGATGGCGGAGGACTACCGCCGGCACTATCACAACCCCTCGGACGATCCCGGGCTTCTCCGTGAGAACGCGCGGAAGTTCCGACGCGACCGCCGCCATACCAAAGAGGAACAGAAGCGCATCTCCGAACTCGTCATCGAGGCGCAGGAGAGCGGCACGACCGAGGCTGCGATCCCCGTGATGACGGTGGTCGAAGAGGAAATACCGACGGAAGAAGCGGCGGAAACCGAGTCCGAGACCGAAGAAACCGAATCGGTCGCTTCGGAGGCGTCCGACGAAGCCGCAGAGGAAAACCCCTCCCCCGAAACCCCCGTTGAAGAGACCCCCGCCTCTCCCGCGGACGCGGAAGAGGAGACGGAGACCGCTCCGACCGAAACCGAATGATCCCAAAATCGACCCTGCCCCCATCCAGAATAAACACGGAGAAGGGGCGGGGTCGTATCTGCGAAGATAATGAAAACGAACGACGAATGAAAGGGATTCCGACTCGAAAATGACTATCCGTCGGCAAACACTGCAGCTGATCTGCGGGCTCGCCCCGTTCCTCGCCGGTATGAACGTGATGGGCGACGCGATGAAACGGATCGGCGGCTCGCGCATGAAATCCATCCTCTCGAACGCCACCTCCAACCCGTTCAAGGGCTTTCTGCTCGGGCTCGGGGTGACGGCGCTCGTACAGTCGAGTTCCGCCACGACGGTCATGGTGGTCGGCTTCGTCAACTCGGGGCTGATGACCCTCGGGCAGACGGTCGGCGTCATTATGGGCGCCAACGTCGGCAGCGCCACCACCGCGTGGCTGACCGGTCTTTCGGTGATCGAGGGCACGAGCGAGGGGATCGTCGGATACCTCAAACTGCTGAAACCGAATTCGTGGATGCCGGTGCTCGCCATCACGGGGCTGTTCATCACGATGATGAGCAAGAGCGACCGGAAGAAGAATATCGGGCACGCGCTGCTCGGTTTCTCGGTTCTGATGGTCGGTATGGAGTATATGGCGCAGGCGGTCGCTCCCCTGAACGAGAGCGAGGGCTTCCGTTCGATCCTCACGATGTTCAAGAACCCGGCGCTCGGCATTATCGCGGGTCTGATCCCGACCTTGGTCGTGCAGTCGTCCGCCGCCTCAATCGGTATTCTGCAGGTGCTCGCGACCACCGGCGCGATCAGTTACGGGACCGCGATCCCGATCATCATGGGGCTCAACATCGGTACCTGCGTGACCGCGATGCTCTCCTCGATCGGCGCGAACAAGAACGCGCGGAGAACGGCGCTGATCCACCTGTATTTCAACGTGCTTGCGGCGATTTTGTGGCTGAC